>NZ_BCPO01000207.1:0-79678 GCF_016586105.1 Burkholderia sp. E168m15 | reverse complement strand
CGTTGAGCAAGCGCGGGAGCCGACCATGCAGCCAGCCGGATTGGTGACACTGACGATGCGCGAGCTGGACCGATTCAAGGCCATTCAGGACGTGGCCGACGGCAAGCTCAAGCCGCGGCGTGCAGCGACGGTTGGAGTTGACGACACGGCAGATTGAGCGTCTGGTATTGCGCCGCTATCGTGCTGCCGGCGTGGCGGGGTTGGTGTCAGGCAAGCGCGGGCGCATCAACTGCCTGCTGGAAAGGCGCAGCGGGCGCTGGCATTGCTACGCGGATTTCGAGGATCGTGCGCCGGCCTGCACATTACTGGTGTTCATCGACGATGCAACCGGACGGCTCATGGCGCTGCACTTCACGGCGAACGAGTCGACCTTCAGCTATTCAGGGGAAGGCTTCAGGCGGATGAAGTTGTGTGCCATGTACCCATCAACAGGGACGGAGACGGAAATCATAGGCGTCACGTGGACGTTTCGGTTGTTACTGCATGACCAACCAACACGTCGACCGTATACAATACATATACCGAAAACCATCTGCGAGACACATGACTGCGCCCGCCCCGACCCATTCCGAGAAACTCGGCGAACTCGCCTACCAAGCGTTGCGCCGCATGATCCTCGACAAAGCGCTCAGAAGCGGCGGCCCAGTCGTCGAAGGGCGCCTCGCCGAGGAGTTGAACATCTCGCGCACGCCGATGCGCGAAGCGCTCCTCCGCCTTGAAGGCGAAGGCCTGCTGGTTCGCTCTGGCGCACGTTCATACTCGGTTCGCCTCGTCAGCGCGCAAGAATACTTTCAGGCAATGAAGGTGCGAGAACTCCTGGAGTCCGAGGCCGTCGCACTCGCAATCGGCAAGATCGACAAAAAGCAGATTCATCAGCTCATCAAGAAAATCAAGTCGCTCAGCAGCGGCCAGCAGGAACAGGCACATTGGGAAGTCGACGACCAGGTGCATACGCTGATGGCCCGCGCGAGCGGCAACGATGTGCTGGCACGAACGATCGAACTCGTTCGAACCAACAGCCGGCTATTCGAGTTGGTCACGCCCTTTAATCGCATCGAGGACGATCGCGCCGAACACCTCGCGATTCTCGAAGCCTATCTGACGGACGACGCACAGGCAGCGCGCGCCGCCGTGCGTACCCATCTTCAAAATCTCCGCCGCTACGTGCTCGAGCGTCTGGCCGAAGGCACCTATGGTTGATTCGACTCGTGCGTCGGACTCGCGAGCAGGTCCTGCAGCGCCAACGCGACCGTTTTCGTCGCGATGCGCAGGTCCTCGATTGCCACGCGCTCGTCGGCACGGTGGCCGTTCGCTTCGAGCAGCGTGCGCGGGCCCGCCCCGTAAATGACCGTCGGAACACCTGCTTCGCAATACAGGCGTGCATCCGTATAGAGCGGCACGCCTTCCGTCGGGATATCGTGACCGAACACCTCCTTGGCCGCCCGCTGGAGTGCAGCGGACAAGCGCTCTGCGCCATCGATGGCGCGCAGCGGCGACGTCACGAGAACTTCGCGAATCTCCACGTCGATGCCGGGCCAACCGGTGACTGCCATGCCGATCAGCGTCTTCAGCTCGCTCACCACGTCGTGAGGCGATTCCTCCGGAATGACGCGCCGGTCGAGCCGGAACGTCACCTTGTCCGGCACGACGTTCGTATTGATCCCCCCTTCGATCAGGCCAACCACGAGCGTCGGATGCGAAATGCCGGGCGTCGTCGAGCGGATCTCGCGCAGTGCGTTCCGATGGGCATAAAGCGCACCGAGTACCGCAGTAGCCGCTTCCAGCGCATCATGGCCCGTATCGGGCCGTGCAGCGTGCGCCGACTTGCCGCGCACCGTCACCTCCAGATGCACCGCACCGTTATGTGCGGTCGTGATCGAATACGAGAAGCCCGCACAGATCGCATAGTCGGGCTCCACGATGCCCTGCTTCAAGAGCCAGGCGGGACCGACCAGGCCGCCGGTCTCCTCGTCGTATGTCAAATGAAGTTCGATCGTACCGGCCAGCTGCGCACCGCTATCGATCAGCGCCTTGAGCGCGAACGCATACGTCGCGAAATCGGATTTCGATACGGCGGCGCCGCGGCCGATCATCCAGCCGTCCCGGATTTCGGCACCGTACGGATCCGCACTCCAGCCGTCGCCCGGGGGAACGACATCGCCATGCGCGTTCAGCGCCACGACCGGGCCGTCGCCGAAACGATGGCGAATGACGAGATTGGTCGCGCTGACCATACCGGCCGCCATGACCTCAGGCGCGGGCACCGAATGCCGCTCCACGGTGAAGTCCAGTGTCTCCAGCCAGTCGGCTGCCATGTCCGCATGTGCGGCGCAGTCGCCGGGTGGGTTGTCCGACGGCTTACGCACAAGTGCGGCAAGAAAATTGACCTGCGTGGCAAAATTTCGATCGATCGTGTCGAGCAGCGCTGCTGAAAGCAACTTTGCATCCATTTGCAATTCCTTGAATGGCAGTGAACTACCGCGCCGCTGCACCAGCGGTGCACGACGCGAACGTGATTTCCGGCGCCGAACCGGCTCAATGGCGCAGAATCTTTCCCACGAATTCGCGCGTCCGTGATTCTTGCGGGGCATCGAAAATTGCCTGCGGCGACCCGGACTCGACCACCTGTCCGCCCGCCATGAACACCACTTTCGTCGATACCTGCCGGACAAAGCTCATTTCGTGCGACACGATCACCATCGTGATGCCGTCTCGCGCCAGCGCGTGGATCGTATCGAGCACTTCGTTGACGAGTTCCGGATCGAGTGCCGCGGTCACCTCGTCCAGCAGCAACAGCTTGGGTTTCAGCGCCAGCGCACGGGCAATCGCGACACGCTGCTGCTGTCCGCCGGACAACTCGTCGGGATAGGCATGCAGCCGGTGAGCGAGACCGACGCGAGTGAGCAGCTCCGTTGCTTCCCGTTCAACCTGCCCGCTCGGTCTGCCGCGAATCTTCGTCGGCGTGATCATCACGTTCTCGAGCGCAGTCATGTTCTGAAACAGGTTGTATTGCTGGAACACGATTGCGACATCCGTGCGCAAGGCGCGCACGCGCTCGCGGCTGGCGTAATCGATTTCGCGCCCATCGAGCAGCACGCTGCCCTGCGCGAGCGGCAGTAACCCGAGCAGCACGCGCAACAACGTGCTCTTGCCCGATCCGGACGGACCAATCAGGCTGACGACCTCGCCTTTCTCGATGGAAAGATTGATGCGTTCGAGGACGGTATGAGCGCCATACGATGCTTTCAGATCAACGATTTCGAGTTGCGGCAAGGCTCTTCTCCAGATGCTTTCCAAAACGCGACAGCGGGTAAGACATGGCGAAATACAGCAACAGAATCGCGCCGTAGACGAGACCAGCGGAAAATCCCTTGTCGTTGAGCACCTTTCCGGCGGACGTCAGTTCCATCACGCCGATCTGCGAGGCCAGCGCGGTATCCTTGATGAACATGACGAAAAAACCGAACGTCGGCGGCACGATCACCCGCCAGGCTTGCGGCACAACCACGTACCGCAGCATTTTCAAGTAGCCGAAATTCAGCGTGACGGCCGCCTCCCGCTGATTGGGATGAACGGATTCGAGCCCGCTTCGAACGATTTCGCCGAGATACGCCGACGCAATCAGGCTTACGCTGACGAGCGCGACCGCAAATGTCGACAGCTTCGCGCCGCTCGACTGGCTCGCGAAAAACACCAGCATCAATGTGACGAGGAATGGTATACGCCGGAACACGAGGCAATACGCGAACAGCAGCGCTCGTGCAGGTGCCAGCGCGCGGGTGCGCGTCACCCGGACCACGGCGACAGCGAACCCGACGGCAAAGCCCGCGGCACACCCGACGGCGGAGAGCACGAGGGTCGCAACGAAGCCTTGTACCAGCAGCGCGGCGTTGTAGTAGGAGAACAGATGGCGCAGTTCCGACGCGGCAGTATCGACCATCAAAACACCTTTATCTTCGCTCGGCAGGCATACCGCCCAAATGCCGCGAGCGCGAACGTCGCAATCAACGTGATCGCGATGTACATCACCGCCGCCACGCTAAACGCCTCGATGGACAGATACGTCTGCGAACTGAGATTGAACGTTCGCCCGGTCAATTCCTCGACACCGAACACCGATGCCATCGAAGTCCCGAGCGTCATCATGATGAACTGGTTCGACAACGGCGGAAACATGACTTTCAACACATGTGGAAAGATGACGTAACGCACTATCTGCGCGGTCGAAAACCCGAGTACCTCTGCCGCCTCGATCTCCGCTCGACGCACCGACGCAAAACCGGCACGCTGGATTTCGCACAGGTAGGCGCCTGCATTGAAGGTCGCGCCGATCAGCACCGCCGAAAACGGGCTCAGCGTCACGCCGACTTCCGGCAGCGCGAAGAACAGGAAGAAGATCTGGACGAGCTGCGGCGTGTTGGTCGCGAACATGACGTAGGCGGCGACGACTCGCCTTAGCGATGCCGGCCCGTAATGCAAAATGGACGCGCATACGACGCCGATCAGCATGCCGAACACGAACGCGAGCATGGCGATCTGCAGGCTCAGCCATGCACCTGCAAGCAGATACGGCCACTGTTCGAGGATCGGGGCGAACTGAAGTGCCATCGTCGTCACTTTGCGGCGGTCATAGGCGCCGCAGTCGGATCGTGCAGCATCGGGCCGCCGAACCAGCGCTTCCAGCTGGCCGCGACGAAGCCCGTTTTATGCAGCGTGGCGATTTCCTTGTTCAAACGTTCGGTCAGCGCAGTATTCCCCTTTCGGATACCGATGCAATCGTAGTCGACCTCGATCGGTGAATCGACGACTCGCCATTTCGTCGGATAGTTCTTCGTATAGCTCAGCATGAAATCGAGCACATCGATCAGCGCATCGGCACGTCCCTGGGCAATCGCACGCACCGCGTCCGGGTAGTTGTCGAGCAACAGCAATTGCGCCTTGGGCAACTGTTCCTGGATCAGCTTTACCGGCGTCGTGCCGCGAACCTGTACCAGCCTGACCGAGGGATCGTTCAGTTGCGTGTAGTCCTTGAACGTGGTGGCCTGCGTCGTCAGGACGCCCAGCACCTCGGTATTCACCGGATCGGTGAAATCGATCACCTTCAACCGGTCCGGGTTGCGGGTCATGCCGCCCATCACGGCATCGATCTTGTCGGCCATCAGGAACGGCACGCGATCGGCCGATCCGACGGGAACGATCTCGAGCTTCACACCGAGCGCATCGGCCAGCTTGCGGGCAACGCTGACATCGAAGCCGTCGATCGTATTCTTCGCGTCGTACAAACCGAGCGGCGGCAAATTCGGATTGATACCGAACACGATCTTCTTTGATTCGAGGATTTCTTGCAGTGAACGCGCGTGGGCCGGGAACGCGCCGATCAGCGCGACAGCGGCGAGGCCGGCGGCGAGAAGACGGCTCAGGATGATCGGAGGCTGCATGGAAAGCTCCTAACGGTACGGGTCGGGTTGCAAGGATTCGGGCTGGAAACGCTCGCCTCGAAGTACGATTTTTTTGGCGATTTTGCGTATACGAATCGTATACGTTAGTATCAAATCATCGCCCAAATTTGTTGTCAAGCAACGCTGTGCAACCGGAGAACGTCATGCGAAACGAGATCGCGGATCAGGCTGCCACGGTCGAATTCTTCTTCGACGAACGAAAGTTCACTGCCCGCGCGGGCGAATGCGTCGCGGCGGCCCTGTTCGCCGCCGGCGTCAAGACGCTTCGCAAGAGTCCCCGCCTGCTTCAGCCGCGCGGCATGTTCTGCTTGATGGGGTCGTGTCAGGAATGCCTCGTCATGGTCAACGGCGAACGCTTGCTCGCTTGCCGCACGACGGTGACGGCGGCACTGCGCGTTCGGTCAGTTCCGGAGGTCTACGTCCATGACTGATTTCGATCTGGTCGTGCTGGGCGGTGGACCGGCCGGTGCGAACGCGGCGCTTGCCGCAGCCGGGGCAGGATTGAAGGTGGCGCTATTCGACGAGAATCGCGCGATCGGTGGACAGGTCTATCGAGCGCCGGTCGATCCGCGACCGGTCGACGGTGACGCGGAGCGCGAGGACGGCGACGCATTGCGAGCAGCCGTCGAAACGAGCGACGTGTCCGTATTCACCGATCATGCGGTGTGGTCGATCGGCGGCAACTACCGTATCGACGCAGTCGGACCGCGCGGCCTGGTTCAATGCAACGCGCGCGCACTCGTCGTCGCAACCGGCACGACGGAACGCGTCGTGCCTTTCGACGGCTGGACGACGCCGGGTGTCATCGGTCTCGCCGCCGCAACCATTCTGCTGAAATCGCAGCACCGGCTGCCCGGGCGAACGACGCTCGTGGCGGGATGTGGGCCGCTGCTCGCCGCCGTCGCGGCGAAAACGATCCTGAAAGGTGGCCTGGTCGTCGGGATAGCCGATCTGGCAGGACATGCGGACTGGTTGCGCACGCTACCATCGATGTCGGGGCGCTCTGGCCTGTTGCGCCAGGGTTTCGACTGGTGGCGTGTCATCCGGCGTGCCGGGGTACCGATTCATTCGCGTCATACCATCGTGCGCGTCGAGCCGCACGGCGAGCGCCTGCTCGCCACGCTGGCCCGATGCGATGCTGCCGGACGTCCGATCGACAACGCGCGCACGACGGTCATCGCCGACTGTGTCGCGGTCGGCCACGGCCTCACGCCTTCCACCGATGTGACGCGCCTGCTCGGCGCGTCGCACCGCTATTCCCGCGACGCCGGAGGATGGATTGCCAGTGCCGACGATGACGGCCGGACATCCCGGTCCGGCCTCTACGTCGCGGGCGACGCGGCCGGGATCGCCGGTGCGGCAGCAGCCGCCATTCACGGAAAACTCGCCGGCAATGCCTGCGCGCTCGACTTGTCGACGCCCGATGTCGCGCGCGGGACCGAGCGGCTCGACAGTTTGCGCCGTGCATATCGGAAAGCGGCACGGGCCGGTCGTGCCATGGCCCGTCTGATGGCCCTGCGGCCGGGCCAGGTAGACGCGATCGGTGCAGATACGATCATCTGTCGTTGCGAAGACGTGCGACGTAGCGAGATCGACGCTGCGATCGACGCCGGTGCACTCGACATCAATCAGTTGAAGGCCTGGACACGCTGCGGCATGGGACCGTGCCAGGGGCGCACCTGCGGCGACATCGCTGGCGAATTGCTTGCAAGCCGTGCGGAAGTCGGAACACGTGAAGCAGCCGGCTGCCTGACCGCGCGCGCGCCGTTGCGGCCCGTTCCCATCGGCGCACTCACCGGGACGTTTTGCTATGACGACATTCCGATTCCGCAGGCTGCACCGCTATGAAAGCGATACCCCATCGTATCTCCGGCCATTACGACGCTGCCGTGGTCGGCGGCGGCGTCATGGGATGCACGACCGCCCTGTTTCTGGCCCGTGCCGGGATGCGCGTCGTACTGCTGGAACGGGATGCGCTGTGTCGAGCCGCGTCGGGCGTCAACGCCGGCACGCTGACGCTGCACATGACGCGAGCCGCCCTCGTTCCCTATGCCCTCCGCGCGTGGGACATGTGGATGCATGCCGATACCTGGCTCGGCGGCGGCGTACTCGCGACGGCTGCGGCGGGACTGTCGCTCGCGTTCACCGATGCCGAATGCGCGCTGCTGAGGAAGCGGGCCGACGCGCGCCGTCAATACGGCGCTGCAATCGATCTGATATCCGCCGCTGACGCGTGCGGGATCGAGCCCGGGCTCAATCCCGCCGTGCGCGAGGCGGCATTCTGCGCGACCGACGGCTTCGCGACCGCCTATCTGACGGGGCGCGCCTATCACGCAGCGTTGCGCGAGGCGGGGGTCGAGATTCTGGAGCAGACGCCAGTCACGCACATTGACCGCGCGAATGGCCGTTATCGCCTGCACGGCCCGGACAGCGCGGTGTCCGTCGATGCGACGCGTCTCGTGATGGCCGGCGGCGTATGGCTGGAGCCCCTCCTCGCGTTGCTCGACATTCACATTCCGGTCAAGACGCTCGTCAATCAATTGATCGTCACCGAACGGATGCCGCCGGTGATGCGCTCAGTGTTGAGCATCGCAAACGGGCTCCTCTCGCTCAAGCAATTCGCGAACGGCACCGTCCTGATCGGCGGTGGCTGGCAAGGCATCGGCGACCGCCGGCGTGGGCCAGTCGAAGCCTTGCCGCAAAACCTGATCGGCAACCTGCGTCTCGCGCAGCACGTCATTCCGGCCCTCGAGCACGCGCGCGTCGCAAGAATCTGGCTCGGCCTCGAGGCCGAAACCGCGGACGCGATGCCGATGATCGGCGCGCTACCCGGGCACGACGATGCCTGGGTAATCGGCTGTGTGCATTCCGGCTACACGAGCGGCCCTTACATGGGCAGGTTGCTGGCCGATGCGATGCTTGGCCGGACACTCGAAATGCCGCTCTTCGACCCCGCGCGGCTGATCGCATCAACGGGTACGCCCACCCTGACCTCACCGGAAGCCACCGCATGATTCCATCGACACCGCACCCGTTCCACGGCGTGTACGCCGCCACGCTATGCCCGCTCGACGCGCACGGTCGCACGCTCGACGAGACCGCGCTCGCCCGCCATCTCGACGATGTCACATCGGTGCCTGGCATCGTCGGCCTCCTGGTCAACGGGCACGCCGGCGAAAACCATGCACTTTCCCGTGATGAAAAACGACGCGTCGTCGAAATCGCGCATGCAGTTTGCGGCGATCGTTCGATCATCGTCGCCGGCGTCAATGCGGAGGACAGCTACGAAGCGCAACGCCATGCCGACGATGCCAAACGCGCAGGCGCCGATGCGCTGCTCCTGTTTCCGCCATTTTCCTGGGCGCTGTCTACCGATCGTGACATCGTCCTCGCGCATCACCATATCGCGAACGCCGCTGCGCGACTGCCGATGATCCTTTATCAGGCAGGCGTCAATACCGGTGCAATGGCGTATCCGCCCGATACGCTCGCTGCGCTCGCCGCTCTGCCGGATGTGGTGGCCGTCAAGGAGGGCAGTTGGGAAACCAGTGCGTACGACGCCAATCGGAGGCTTCTGCGGGAGGTCGCGCCACACGTCGCGGTGATGGCGTCCGGCGACGAGCATCTGTTCACATGCTTTGCCTTGGGAACGGAGGGCAGTCTCGTCAGTCTCGCGGCGCTCGTTCCGGTGCAGATCGTTGCGCTCTATCGCGCGGTGGCGGAAGGTCGGCTCGCCGACGCGCAGCGTGCGCACTCGATGCTCTACCCGCTTGCCAAGGCGATCTACGGCACCACGCCCGGCTCGCGCGCCACCGCACGGCTCAAGGCATGCCTTCACCTGGCCGGCAAGTTTCCACATCCGACGGCACGCCCGCCAGTCACACCGTTGTCCACCGACGAAATTTCACGCCTCGAAGCCGCCCTCGCTCTCGCTCTCGCCCTCGAACCAGACCGGAGTTCCACATGACGCACGCCACACCCCGTACCCTCATCAAGGGCGGCCGCCTGATCACGGCGGTCGACGACTACGTCGCCGACCTCATCGTCGAAGGGGAGCGCATCGCGTGCATCGGTCACGCGCTTGAAGTCGGTCCGGACACCCACGTGATCGATGCCAGCGGCTTGCTGGTATTTCCCGGCGGCGTCGACTGCCATACCCACATGGAAAACACCTTCGGCACATCGACCACTTGCGACAATTTCGCATCCGGCACACGATCGGCCGCGTTTGGCGGCACTACCACGATCGTCGACTTCGCGCTGCAGACACCCGGCACGAGCCCGCTTGAAGCGATCGCGCGCGCTGGGGCAAAAGCGTCGTCCGCCGCCAATATCGACTATGGCTTCCATGTGATCGTCACGCAAGTCGACGAGCAGGTTCTGGCAGACATGCGTGACGCGATCCGGCATGAAGGCGTGTCGAGCTTCAAGATGTTCATGGCCTATCCCGGGACCGTGATGTCCGACGATGCGGCGATCTTCCAGGCCATGCGCATGGTCGGCCAGCATGGCGGGATGATTGCGCTCCATGCGGAAAACGGCACCGTGATCGATCTGCTGATTCGCGAGGCGATCGCTCAGGGCCACACTTCCCCCCGTTATCACGCACTGACTCGGCCGGCCATCATGGAGGGCGAAGCGACCCACCGCGGCATCAAGCTGGCCGAGCTTGCGGAAGCGCCCGTCTACTTCGTGCATCTCTCTGCCAAGGAAGCCCTCAAGCACGTGATCGAAGCGCGCGACCTGGGCATTCCGGTCTTCGCCGAAACCTGCCCGCACTATCTGTTCTTCGACGAGTCCGTTTATGCCGACGACAATTTCGATCTGGCCCGCTACGTGATGAGCCCGCCACTGCGTTCAAAGGAAGCGCAGCATGCGCTCTGGACGGCGCTCAGGACCGACGACCTGCAATTGATCTCCACCGACCATTGCCCTTACTGCATGAAGGAGGGCCATCGCGGAAACTTCAATCAGAAACCGCTCGGCGCGAGCGATTTCTCGAAGATCCCGAACGGCGTCCCTGGCGTCGAAACGAGAATGACCGTCGTCTACGACGGCGGCGTACGCGATGGCAAGATTTCGCTGAACCGGTTTGTCGAGTTGATGTCGACCGCGCCGGCGAAACTGTTCGGCCTGTTTCCACGGAAAGGTACGCTCGCGATCGGCAGTGACGCGGATATCGTGTTGTTCGATCCGGACGAACGGCACACGATCAGCGCGCGCACGCAGCACAGCGACTGTGATTTCACGCTGTTCGAAGGGCGTCAAGTGACAGGGCGTGTCAAGAAAGTGATGCTGCGTGGACAATGGCTTGTCGACGATGACGAGTGGGTCGGCCCGACGGGACGCGGACGGTTTGTCGCGCGGGGCGAGCTCGGCGCGCTCGGATGATCACGACATGCCAATGTACGAGTACGCATGTCCCGGCTGCGGCGTATTCGACGCGCGCCGCATGGTCTCCGAACGAGATATTCCTGCGTGCTGCCCTCGATGCGGACAATATGCGCCGCGCGTCAGACTGACGCTCCCGTCGATATACCGGTCGAATCATGATGCTTCGCACGAGGGCGACGATGGTGCGTACCTAAAGTCCCGACTCGATTGCGCTTGCTGTAGATCGTAGTCTTTAGCCGTTTTCGCCTCGCCCCCTTGGCGTGAAAAAGGGTTGAATCCCCACGCCGACTCACAACAACGTCACCAGCGTCCTGATCCCCAGATGAACGGATTGCCCAACCGCCGTTCGGTACGCAACTCCGCGTCGCCGCGCGCCCATTTCCTCCAACAGTTCGACGTCCATTCGCGCCCCGGAACGTGCCTCCGTCCGCCGTAGAACTGACCTCACCTCGGTCGGCAGCTTGCACCCGTGGAAAAGGCATGGATATTGCCCCGTAGCCTCATCTTTCCGAGCGAAAAACAGGAGAACCGATGAGCGATCCCACCGCACATTCCCGCACGACCGCCAAAGCGGTGCCGCCCCCGCGAGACCCGCATCTGCGCGCGCTGGCGAACTGTATTCGCTTCCTTGCAATGGATGCAGTACAGAATGCCAACAGCGGCCATCCTGGTGCGCCAATGGGGCTGGCCGACGTTGCGACGGTGCTGTTCAAGGAGTTCATGCAATTTGATGCATCCGCCCCCCACTGGATCGATCGGGACCGGTTGGTCCTTTCCAACGGACACGCATCGATGCTCCTCTACAGCTTGCTCTATCTCACGGGCTATGCCGACATGACCCTCGACGAGCTCAAGCGCTTCCGGCAAGTCGGCAGCAAGACGCCAGGTCATCCCGAGTACTCGCACGCCGATGGAATCGAACTGACGACCGGTCCCCTCGGACAAGGCATCGCGGAATCCGTCGGCATGGCGTTGGCCGAGCGCGTCATGAATGCGCACTTCGGCGATGACCTCGTCGATCACTACACATACGTATTTCTCGGCGACGGTTGCCTGATGGAAGGCATCAGCCACGAGGCCATTTCGTTGGCCGGCCACCTCCGGTTGGGCAAACTGATCGCGTTCTGGGACAACAATTCGATTTCCATCGACGGTCCCACCCAGCTCGCGGTCTCGGACAACGAGATCGAGCGCTTTCACTCGGCTGGGTGGCACGTCCTGGAAATCGACGGTCACGATACGGACGCGATACGGCGCGCGATCGAGACCGCCAGGACAACGCATGACAGACCGACGTTGATCGCATGCAGGACGATCATCGGGTTCGGCTTTCCGACGAAGGCTGGCACCGAGAAAGCCCATAGCGATGCGCCGGGCGAGGATGAAATCGCGGGCGCACGCCAGACCCTCGATTGGCATTCGCCGCCGTTCGAAATCCCGGATGACCTGCTGAAAGCATGGCGGGAGATCGGGGCGCGCGGCCGCAAGGCAAGACTCGCGTGGGATGAGCGTGTCAGCCGGGCGCCGCACGCGCTGCGTACCGAATTCGACCGACGTAATGCCGGAAAGCTTCCGGATGACTGGAAGACGGCGATTGCGGCGGCACGGCAGGCGTTTGTTGCCGCAGGCAGTGCAATGGCCACCCGCAAGGCCAGCGGTGAAGTGCTTGATCAACTCTCCGATGCGATTCCGGAATTGCTGGGCGGCTCGGCGGATCTTACGCAGTCCAATAATACGAAGACGAAGAACCAGATCGCGATCGAGCCCGGGCAGTTCAAGGGTTCATATGTCCACTACGGCGTCCGCGAACACGGCATGGCCGCCGCCATGAACGGCATTGCCCTTCACGGCGGCCTCATTCCGTACGGTGGCACCTTTCTTTGTTTTTCGGACTACTGCCGTCCGGCGATCCGCTTGAGCGCGATGATGCGGGTGCGCGCCATCTTCGTGATGACGCACGATTCCATCGGTCTCGGAGAAGATGGCCCGACGCATCAACCCGTCGAGCACCTTGCCGCCCTTCGGGCCATTCCCCAACTCGCCGTCTATCGGCCGGCCGATCCAGTCGAAACGGCAGAGTGCTGGGAGCTGATTCTCGAACAGCCCCGCAGGGCTGCGCTGCTCGCATTGTCACGACAGCCGGTCCCGCTCCTGCGCAACGAGCCCGGAAACGAAAACAAGTCGGCGCGCGGCGCCTATGTCTTGCGGGAGGCCGATGGCGGGCCGCGCCGACTCACCCTGCTCGCGACAGGCTCGGAGGTCGACCTCGCCGTCCAGGCACGCGACATCCTGCAGCAGGAAGGCGTGCCGACGGCCGTCGTATCGATGCCGTGCCGCCTGCTCTTCGAGGAGCAACCACGCGATTACCAGCGGGCCGTGCTGGGCACTTCTCCCGCGAGAGTCGCGGTCGAGGCGGCGGTCGAACTGGGATGGGAGCGGTACCTCGGACCGGAAGGCCGGTTCGTCGGCATGCACAGCTTCGGCGAGTCGGGAAAAATCAAGGACGTGTACAAAAAATTCGACATCACGGTCGATGCGGTCGTTCGAGCGGCGCGTCAGGTGCTGTCCGAAGTGTGACATTGCTGCGATCCACTCGAGAGGCGATGACCTCGCGGGGTTCCTGGTTACGCCTGGAGAAGTGGGCGGCCTCGGTTTTCGGCGAATGCTCGCGTAGCGTTAGAATAGCGCCCCTTCTCATGGGAGACGACAATGTCCTGGTTCGTTTATGAAGTGCCCGAATACCACGAAGACGCCGCGCGCATCGAACCGTTCAGCGAGCTGCGTAGCCGCGTGCTGAAAGCCGGCGGCCCGGCCATGGCAGACGACCTGGAAAGCGTTCGCGAAAACGCCGCGGCGACAGCGGACACGCCGGAGCGCCCGCTGCGTACCCCGGAAAATCCGCAGGTCTTTCCGATTCCTTACGCCGACTCCATGATCCTGGTCGGGTTCATCTTCGACCTGAAGCGCGAATTCCGGCAACTGGTCGTATCGCCCGTGGAAATGCCCTGGCTGAAAGAAGCGTAACGCGTGGCGCAGGCGGGATGTCACACCGGGCGACCTGTTCACGGAGCGTCGTGACGATGCTGTCCCGTTCGGCAAGCGGCAACGCGCCGGCCCGCCGCGCGCCACTCGCAGGCTAGAAGCGATGCCGCAGCCCCGCCAGCACCGCGATCTGGCTGCTACGCCCCGCCCCCGCCGGTCCGAAGAAGTTGATCGCAACGGTGCCCGCATCGCCGGCCCGCCGCTGATAGACCATCGACATGTGCAGATCGGTGCGCTTCGACAGCAGGTAGGTGATGCCCGCATCCACCTGATGCCATCTCGGCCGGTCGCCGGTCGCGAACGACGTGGCGCCGCTGCCGGTATACCCATGGCCATCGGTGAAGATGTAGCCGACCCCCGCGATCAGCACCGGTGTGAAGTTGTAGCGCCCGTTGATCTCGTAGTTGTCGACGCGCAGGCTGTGGCCGCCGCGATAAGCGAGCCGCGTGTCGGTGACGACCAGGTTCACCGCTGCCGCGCCGAACGAATAGCCGGCGCCCAGTGCCGAGATGCGCTGACGCTCGACGAAGCCCGCGTTGTAGAAGAGGCTGGTCGAACCGCTGTACTCGTCGCCGATCGCGCCGTTCGGATTATTCCCCGACGACGCAATCCCCGCCGACGGATTGTTCAGTTGCAGATAGCTCGCGACCACATGCAACGGTCCGCGCAGGTAATCGAGCCCGAAGCCGTACGCGCGGTTGTTGGCGAAGCCTTGGCCGGCGCCGCCGCCCGCCTGGTTGCTGAATGCATAGAGCGCGCCGAGCTTCAGTCCCGCGAGCGGACTTACCTCGTACTTGACGCTGTTGTTCAGGCGAAACGTCTGGAAGCTGTCGTCCACGTCCCCGATGTGCGCGCCGTAGATGCTGCCGAACTGAAGCCATGCCATCAGCGGTGCGACGTAGTCGAACGTGTAGTCATACTGACGGCCGAGCGTCAGCTTGCCGTACTGCTTGCTCGACAAGCCGACGTACGCCTGCCGTCCGAACAGTCGGCCGCCCTGCGACGACGTGCCGTTCAATCCGCTGAACCCCGCTTCGAGCTGGAACACCGCGGAGAGGCCGCCGCCGAGATCCTCGCGTCCGAGGAAACCCAGGCGGTCACCGCTGCCCCAGCCGGTCGCCATTGACCAGCGCGACGCGCCCTGCGCCTTGATCGACGACGCGACCGTATTCGTCCAGGCAATGCCCGTATCGATGATGCCGTACAACGTGACCGAGCTTTGCGCATGGACCGTGAGCGGCGCCGCGAGGGCGCAAGCCACCGCAGCAGTGCAGACTGCTGTTTTCATCGTGCTTCTCCGGTTTCGATGGAATGAGGTGATGCGGATCGAAGGCGGCGGGAACGCGCAGCGGGCGCAAACGCGCAGCATGCATCGCACCGGCGACCGTGCGTGCGCGCGCGCCGCGCCCGGCCCCGCCGCTGCCGCTGTTCCTAGCGCTCCGCTGCGGGTAGCGGCGGTTCGGCGCCCGCGGGATCACACGCCGCGAGCCCGTCGTCGTGCGTGTCGCCGGGCCGGTACATGCGACCGAGCACGAACATCAGCGCCGCGACGGCGACGACCGGCAGCGCCGCGACCTGGAACAGCTCGCGCACCGGCACATGCGCGGCGAGCAGCATCCCGCCGATCATCGGGCCGGAGATCGAGCCGATCTTCGCCACGCCGATCGCGGTGCCGGTGCCTTTCGAGCGGAAGCTGGTCGGATAGACGATCGACGCGACGGCATTGAGCCCTGCCTGGGTGCCGGCGACGCAGAAGCCGACGCCGAACACGGCGGCCGTCAGCCAGGCGGTCTCGAGGTTCATGCCGAGCGCCGCGACGAGCGGAAAGCCGACGAGCGGCAGACACGTGACGAGCCGCACGCCATGGCGGTCGATGAAGCGCATCAGCACGAGGCCGCCGAGCGTGCCGCCGACGGAGAACAGCGTCGTCATCAGCGCGGCGCGATGCGCGGCGACGCCGGTCGCCTCGATCAGCACCGGCAGCCAGTTTTGCAGGAAGAACAGCGCCATCGAATTCGCGATGTACGCGAGCCACAGCGCGGTCGTCACGTAGCGCAACCGGCCGGCGAACAGCATGCGCGGCGAGAACTTCGCGACGCGGCGCTCGTCGGTCACGACGAAGCGCGCCTCCGGCGGCAACGCGAGTTCGGGCCGCACGCGCGCGGCAGTCGCGGCAATGCCGTCGCGGGGCCAGCCCTTCAGTACCTGATAGCGCAGCGACTCCGGCATCACGAACGACAGCGCGGCGGCCACCACGAGCGGCGCGAGCCCGCCGACCACGAATACCGCCGGCCAGCCGAAGTGCGGCACGAGCCACACGGCGACGCCGCCGCCAAAGCCCGCCCCGAGCGTATAGCCGGTGAACATCAGCGTGACCCAGGTCGCCCGCAGCCGCTTCGGCGCGAATTCCGACACGAGCACGAACGCGTTCGGCACCGCGCCGCCGATGCCGATGCCCGCGGCGAAGCGCAGCCACAGCAGGTGGTCGACACTCGACGCCCATGCGGTCGCGAGCGTGACGAGCCCGTACCAGCATGCACCGAACAGGATCGCGCGCTTGCGCCCGATCCGGTCGCCGATATAGCCGAACAGGATCGAGCCGATCATGATGCCGAAGACGTTGGCGCCGAACACCGGCCCGAGCACGCTGCGCTCGATGTGCCAGGCGCGAATCAGCGAAGGCGCGGCGAACGCCAGCGCACTGAGCTCGTAGCCGTCGGTCAGCATCACGAGCCAGGTCGACGCGATCAGCAGGATCGCGAAGCGGCCGATTCTCTGTTCGTCGATCAGGCGCGACACGTCCACCGTGCGCGCATCCGGCAAGGGTTGAATCATCGTCTCCTCCTCAGGTGCCGCGTCGGCGCGCCGGCAGATTCCGGCGCGTCGCGCGTTCCTTCGTTTCGTCTCTGGCCGGCGCGGCAGCGGGTACTGGTTGCGAGCCTCCTGGCGGAGCGCCCGATGCACCTCTTTGGTATTGCCGCGCGGCCGGCGGGTCGTGCGTCAGTGCTTCAGATGCGGTGGATCGATTCGATCGACGTTGTCGGCGAGCCGCTCGCGCAGCAGGCCGCGATCGATGTCATGGACACTGCCGCCATCCGCGAGATCGAACGCGTGCGCGGCCGCCGCGCCCATCGCGATGCACGGCCCCATCACCCGCACGCTCGACAGCGCGGTCGCGTCGGCGTCGATGCAGCGGCCGACCGCGATCAGGTTGTCGGCGTCCTTCACGACGAGGCTGCCGAACGGCACGGTATGCAGATGGTCGTCGCCGAACGGCTTCCATTCGTAGCCCTCGGCGCGATCGTGCAATTCGATCGGCCAGGAGGTGCGTGCGACCGCGTCCGGAAACTGCCGGGCGGCGATCACGTCTTCCGAGCGCAACTGCTGGGCGCCGACGATCCAGCGCGTCTGCCGGATGCCGGGCAGCCCGTAGCTGCGGATGTGCGCGTTGCGATAGATGTGCGGATACTCCGCGCGCAGGAACTCGAACGCGCGGTCCGCCTGGTCGCGGCCGACGAGCGCGGTGCGCGACGCCGCCATCGGTTCGAGCGGCGTCTCGATGTGCGTCATGTTCGCAATGCCGATGTTGCGGCCGCGGAAATAGAACACGAGCCCGTCCTTGCGTTCGAGCCCATACGCGTGTGCCTTTTCCTCGACGCGCTCGCGAAACGCGGGCGGCGTCGGCAGATCGGTCTCGTCGAGGTTCTCGAGCACGATCATCTGCGTGCCGCGAATCGGCGTTTCCGGCTCCTGGCAGTCGAACCCGGCGAGCCACGTGAGCGCGGCATCGCCGCTCGCGTCGACGAAGCCGTCGGCCGCGATGCGTACGTCGCCGTAGCGCGTCGCGACGTCGAGTTCGCGCACCCGCCGCCCTTCGCGCACCACGTCGCGCAACACGGCGCCGAGCACGACGGTGATGCCTGCGTCGAGAATCTTCTGCTCGATCCAGCGTGCGAGCGCGACTTCGTCGTACAGCACGACGGTCGTCAGCGGCCCTTCCTTGTAATGCAGCGCGCCCTTCTCGCCGAGATCGCGCAGGATGCCGTCCGCGATGCCGTGCGTGACCTGGAAGCGCTTCGGCCCGTTCGAGAACAGCCCGCAGAACGTGCCGATGATCGAGTTGACCGCCTGGCCGCCGAGCGCGGGCAGGCTGTCAACCAGCACGACCTTGCGGCCCAGCGCGGCCGCTTCGAGCGCAGCCGAGGTGCCGGCGATGCCCGCGCCGACGATGCACACGTCGGCGTCGAGTGTCCAGCCCGTCGGTTGGCCGTCGCGGCGAACGATACGAGTACCTGTGTTCAAAACATGCTCTCCTTGAAAATCCATCGCGGTGGCGCGCGGACGAAGCCGCGCGCCGGAATCAGGTGCGGCTGCGCTTGAGCACTTCGACGACGCCGCGCTCGGCATCGACGCGCACCCAGTCGCCCGTTTCGATCACGTCGAGCGGATCGACGTCGAAGTCGGTCAGCGACGGCGCGTGGCTCACCACCGCGCCGAGCGCGATCTTCGTGGTCATTTCGTTGAACAGCATCGCGGCCGGCGCGGTGCCCGCGATTCGCGCGATATGGAACTGGCTGGACCATCCGGACGAACCCTTCGCGCCGGGAAACACCAGCACCTTGTTCGCGAAGCTCTGGCCGCGCAGTTCGTGACGCGTCTCGATGATCGTGCCGGTGCGCGGATCGATGCCGCCCCAGCCGGAGATGCGATCGCGCGTGACGAGCGCCTCGCCCTCGACACAGCCGCCGACCACCTTGCGTCCGCGCAGCACGATCGGCGTGCCGGCTTTGTCCGTCATTTCGTGAATTTCGTGATGCGTGCTCATGCCGCCAGCCCTCCGTTCCAGCGGCCGCTCACTGCGGCCTCGATGCAATCGGCCGTGGTGCCGAACCACGCCTGCACGCCCATGATCGCCGGCAGGTAGTGCGCCTGCTTCGCCGAGTCGAGCGCAACGACGCGCGTGCCCTTGGGCATCACGCGACCGATCGCCGAGCACGTGTCGGTCATCAGCACCCCGCCCGCGTCCTCGATCAGCTTCGTATAGCCGGCCTGGTCCGCCAGCTGGCGGGTCGCGCGTGCGGTGAAGATCCACAGCTCGGTATTCGTGCCGATACGGCGCCCTTCGAGCAACTGGCAGACCTCCCAGATCTGCTCGATCGAATAGTGCGGACAACCGAGCATCACGAAGTCGACCTGGGCGTCTTTCGCGGTGGTGTTGACGCGCTCGTACGCGATGCGCCGCTCGGCCGCGCCGTAGCGGATCGTCTCGAGAGGCTTGCGGCCGCGAAACGCTTCGTCGCGCGAGCGCGCCTCCGGCGTCTGGCCGACGATGTGGTACATCTCGACGCCGCCCGACGAAGCCGCGGCCGCGCCGAAGTGCTTGAGCTTCGGCAGGTTCGGCACGTCGCGCAGCCCGTCGATCACCGGAATGCGGTCCTGCACGCATTCGCCGACGTAGTAGCCGAGCAGCCCCCAGTCCTGCACCGTCTTCACGTCGACGTCGAGTTCGATCAGATGCGTGCCGCCGCGGTTTTCGTCGAGGTGCAGGCCCCAGTACGGAATCTTGCCGGTCAGCATCGCGGCGCCGGTGCTCTCGCGCCCTTCGGCATTGGAGCGCGCGCCGAGCACCGCGTTGATGTAGATGACCGCGGACGACTCCATCCATGCGCAATGCTCGCCGCGCACCGGCACGTTGCCGGTCAGGTAAGGCGCGCAGGTATTGAGCGGCTGGATGCCGAGCCGCCCGGTGAACGCCTCGCCCTGGCGGTACAGCTTCACGATCTCGCCGTCGATGCCCTGACGCTGCGCATGCTGCGGATCGAGCCCCTGCTGCAGGTGGCTGCTGAAGACCTTCGCCTTCGGCACCTCGACCACCTCGGGGCTATCGAGGTTGAATTCGGAAAACACCGCGTCGAGGCCGCCGTGCCTGGCCGCGTAATCGCGCAGGAACGGCATCGTCGCGCCGACCGTGCCGCACACGTTGTTCGTGTCCACCAGGCGCGACGCGCCGAGCGCTTCGCCGTAGCGCACCAGCAGATCCATCGCGCGCTGCACGGCCGCGCCGTCGCGGCCGTCGAGCATCGCCCGTTCGTCGTCGTTCAACTGCATTTAGCGTGCTCCCTGTACAGGTTCGAGTGGCTCCGCCGGCGCCGCCACGTATCGGTCGACGTCGACCGTCGTCGCGCGCCGCAGTTCGCGGCGCACCGACAGATCGTGACGGCGGCCGCGGTGCAGCGTGCAGCGGTTGTCCCAGATCACGAGATCGCCGGGCCGCCAGCGATGCGAATACACGAAACGGCGCGCGGTCGCATGTTCGAGCAGATCCATCAGCAACACGCGGCCTTCGGCCAGCGTGCGACCGACGACATGCGTCGCGTGCGCGCCGATGAACAGATGCCGGCGCCCCGACCCGGCGTGCTCGCGCACCAGCGGCCAGCGCACCGGCGGCAGCGCGTTGCGCTGCGCGTCGCTGTAGTCGGTATCGCCGAGCAGGAAGCGCGAGTGCAGCGCGTAGTGCTCCGCTTCGAGCCCGTCGAGTTCGCGCTGCTCGCGAGGGTCGAGCGCATCCCACGCGGCGCGCATGTCCGCGTACTCGGTCTCGCCGCCCCACTCCGGCACGACGACCGCATGCAGCATCGAATAGCGCGCCGCCGGCTGCTGGAACGAACTGTCGCTGTGCCACAACTGATTCGCGAGATTGCCGACGATGCGCCGGTGCGCGCGGTCCGCGATCTGCCCGGATTCGTCCACGTTCGAGATGTCCGCGAGTTCCTGGTGGGCGAGCCGCGCATGCGGTCGCGCCACGCGCTTGAAACCGACATCGAGCGGTCCGAGCGCGCGTGCGAACGCAAGCTGCTGATCCTGCGTGAGCGGCTGAGCGCGGAACACCAGCACCGCGTAGCGGTTCATCGCGGCGTCGATCGCGCATGCGAGCGGCTCGGACACGGGCGCGGTCAGATCGACACCGCTGGCGAGACCGACGAAATCCGGACGCGCGGCGTCAATGGGAACGACTTCAAGCGACATGGGCGGCTCCTGTTTGAGCGTTGTCCGGCGCGGTATCGTCGCCGCGGCGATGCAGGCGGCCGAGCGCGAACGCGAGGAGCGCGACGAAGGCGACCGGCACCGCGCCGAGTAAGAACATCCGTTCGACCGGCAGATGCGCGGACATCAGCATCCCGCCGATCACCGGCCCGGCGATCGCGCCGATCTTCTGGATACCGACCGCCGCGCCCGTGCCTTTCGCGCGCAGCGCGGTCGGATAGACGAGTGCCGCGACCGCGTTCAGGCCAAACTGCGTGCCGACCACCGTGAAGCCGGTCAGGAACACCGCCGCGACCAGCATCGGGGCGGGCAGTCCGGTGCCGAGCAGCGCGACGAGGGGCGTGCCGACGAGCGGCAGCACGGTGATGATGATGGCGCCGCGCGTGTCGACGAAGCGCATCAGCGCGAGCCCGCCCAGCGTGCCGCCGACCTGGAACATCGTCGAGACGAGCGCCGCGTCGCGCGGTGCGAGGCCCACGCTTTCGATCAGCACCGGCAGCCAGCTGCTGAGAAAAAACAGCGCCATCGAGTTCGCGATGTAGACTGCCCACAGCACCGGCGTCAGCGCGCGCAGCCGACCCGCGAACAGCAACCGCAGCGAGCCGTCGCGGCGGTGCTCGTGCGCGTGACCCGGCGAAGCGCCGCCGATCACGAAGCGGGCCTGCGGCGCGACGGCGAAGCCCGGTGCGATCCGCGCGACGATTCGCGCGACTTCGGCGTGACGGCCCTTGAGCGTCAGGAAGCGGATCGACTCCGGCACCGCGAACCACAACATCGCGCTCGACACGAGCGGCGCGAGGCCGCCGATCACGAACACCACCTGCCAGCCGAACTTCGGCACGAGCCACGCCGACACGAGACCGCCCACGCTGCTGCCGATCGTATAGCCGCTGTACATCAGCGTGACCCACGTCGCGCGCCAGCGCTTCGGCGCGAACTCCGTCGTATACGCGATCGCGTTCGGCACCACGCCGCCGATGCCGATGCCCGCCAGAAAGCGCAGCACCAGCAGCTGTTCGAGGCCGGTGGCACGCGACGCGGCGAGCGTGAAGCCCGCGAGCACGACGCTGCCGATCACGATCATGCGTTTGCGGCCAATCACGTCGCCGAGATAGCCGAGCACGAACGCGCCGATCATCGTGCCGAATACGAATGCGCCGAACACCGGGCCGAGCACGCCATGCTTGAGGTGCCACGCGCGGCTCAGCGCCGGGGCCGCGAACGCCATCGCGGCGAGGTCGTAGCCCTCGGTCATCATCATCACGCCCATCGCGACGATCAGCAGGATACCGAAGCGGGTGGTCTGCTGCCGCTCGATCACCGTGCCGATGTCGATTACGGTTTCGCCGCTCATCTCAACGCTCCCGCGCCGGCCGGTCCGCGCCGAGCACCGCGCCTTGCGGCATCGTGCCGACCGTCGCGCGGTAGATTTTCAGCCAGCCGGTGTCGTTGACCGGCGCGGGACGCTGCCACGCCGCGCGACGGCGCGCCAGCTCGGCTTCGTCGACCTTCAGGTCGCAGACGCGCCGGTCCAGATCGATGTCGATCGTGTCGCCGTCCTCGACGAGCGCGAGCGGGCCGCCGGTCGCCGCTTCCGGCGCCACTTCCGCGACCACCAGCCCCTTGCAGACCAGCCCCGACAGATGCCCGTCGGTGAGCATCGCGACCTGCTCGGACAAGCCCGCGCCGTCGATCGCGAACACCACGCGCGACGCCCCGCCGCCCATCGCCGGGCCGCCGCACACGCCCGCGCCGCGCATCACGACGACCTTGCCCGGCTGCACGCGACCGTCCTTGATCGCGGCGATCGCGTCGTCGGAGGTCGAGAAGCAGATCGCGTCGCCGGTGAACGTGCGCTGCTTGGTCGGCGAGATGCCGAATTTGACGATGCCGGCCTGCGGGGCGAGGTTGCCGCGCACCAGCACGATGGCCGGATGGTTCGCGAACGCGCGCTGCGGCGGGCGGATCACGTCGTCGTCGGCGATCGTCGCATCGGCCAGGTTGTCCTTCACCGTGCGCCCGGTCACCGTCAGCGCACCGGTGTCGAGCCACGCTTCGAGCCGCTTCATCACGCCGCGGCCACCGCCCGCCGCCTCCAGTTGCTCGATCATGTGCGAGCCGACCGGACGCACGCCGGTCAGCACCGGGATCTGCGCGGCGAATGCTTCGAACAGCGCGTACACGTCGACGTCGAGCCCGCCTTCGGCCGCGACCGCCTGCAAGTGCTTGACCGTATTGATCGAGCCGCCGACCGCGAGCACCGTCTTCACCGCATTCGCGAACGCGCCGTGTGTGAGGATGTCGCGCGGCTTCAGGTCGTCGCGCACCATCTCGACGATGCGCGCGCCGGCTTCGCGCACGAACGCGAACATCCGCTCGCTGTTGGCGGCGACCGGCGTGCTGCCGGGCAACGACATGCCGAGCGCCTCGCTGACCATGTGCATCGAGTTCGCGGTGCCGAGCCCCGAACACACGCCGGGGCCGCGAATCGCGTTCTGGCTCATGCCGATCAGGTCCTCGACGGGCAGCTTGCCGGTCAGCGCATGCATCGCACCGACGAACACGTCCTCGATGTCCACGTGCTCGCCGCGATATTCGCCGCTCGGCTGATAACCGCACGCGACGACGATGCTCGGGATATTCAGCCGCGCGGCGGCCATCAGCTGGCCCGGCACGGTCTTGTCGCACGACGCCAGGCACACCATGCCGTCGAGCTGCGCGCCCTCGACGGCCACTTCGATGTCGTTCGTGACGAGGTCGCGCGCAGCCAGCATGTAGGCGCCGCGAGCGCCCGCGCCGGTGATGAAGTCGCTCGGCGCCGCGGTGCGGATCTCGAACGGCAGCGCGCCCGCGGCGCGGATCGCCTGTTTCAGTTGCGCGGCGATGCCGTCGAGATGGCTGAAGCAGGTGGCAAGTTCGGACGAGGAATTGACGATGGCGATCTTCGGCTTGTCGAGG
The DNA here is from genome assembly GCF_016586105.1 of Burkholderia sp. E168m15. Classification (NCBI taxonomy): domain Bacteria; kingdom Pseudomonadati; phylum Pseudomonadota; class Betaproteobacteria; order Burkholderiales; family Burkholderiaceae; genus Burkholderia; species Burkholderia sp. E168m15. The sequence continues at coordinate 55,781 of NZ_BCPO01000207.1, read as the reverse complement.
TCTTCCTCGCTGATGCCGAGATTGCGCCACTGCGCGGCGCGCACCGCGCCGAGGTAGGAACCGCGCGGAAAATTGCTGCGCAACGGGCGTTGCGGCTTGCGTCCATCGGACATGGTGTCTCACTCCTTTGTTGTGGAAACGATGGTAGGAAGCCCGATAAAATCCGTCAATTATGTGAAATCGATAGGTATCATCCAAACCATGGATATTCGTCAGGTCGATCTGAATCTGCTGAAAGTGTTCGATGCGCTGCTGAAAAAGCGCCATGTGACGCAGGCGGGCGTCAGCATCGGGCTCAGCCAGCCGGCGATGAGCTATGCGTTGTCGAAGCTGCGCGAGCTGTTCGAGGACCCGCTGTTCGTGCGCACGGGCCGCGGCATGGAGCCGACGCCGCGCGCGCAGGCGCTCGGCGAGCCGGTCGCGCGGCTACTGGATCTGGTGCAGACCGAAATCCTGCCGATGCCCGAGTTTCGCCCGGCCGAGTCGTCGCGCAACTTCGTGCTGTGCATGTCGGACATCGGCGAAATGGTGTTCCTGCCCCGCCTGGAGAGCTTTCTCGACAAGGCCGCGCCGCACGTGAGCATCAAGACGGTCGCGCTCAGCATGCCGGAGCTGGAGGAGGGGCTGGCGAGCGGCGACGTCGACCTCGCGATCGGCTACTTTCCGGGGTTGAACAGCGAATCGCTGAAGCGCAAGGCGCTGTACCGGCATTCGTATGTGTGTATCGCCCGCGACGATCATCCGGAAATCGGGGACACGCTGTCGCTCGATCAGTACCGCGCCGCCGCGCATGTGATGGTGCATCCCGAAGGCCGCGAGCAGGACGTGCTCGCCCGCACGCACGAGCGCCTCGGGATTCGCGTCAACGTCCGCTTCAGTACGCCGCGCTTCATCGGCGTGCCGTTCGTCGTCGCCGGGTCGGACATGATCGCGGCGGTGCCGCAGGCCGTCGGGCGGCGCTTCGCGGAGTTCGTGAACGTCAAGCTGCTGCCGCTGCCCTTCCCCGCCCCCACGTACGAGCTTTATCTGCACTGGCATCCGCGCTTTCATCACGAGCCGGCCAACCGCTGGATTCGCGACGCGATGAGCGAACTCGTCAAGGGGCCGATGCAGCACGAGCCGTTGCCGAATACGAAGCGGAAGCGTTCGGCGGCGGCGCGGTAGGCCGGCCAGGCGGAAATGGCTAGCGGGGCCGATCGCGAAGCAGCAGGCGCGACCCGACCTCCACGATCGACGTAATCGCCGGCAGCAGTTCCTGGCCCAGCGACGTCAACTCGTATTCCACCGACGGCGGCGACGTCGGCAACACGCTTCGCCGGATCACGCCCCGCTCCTCGAGATCACGCAGCCTGCCGGTCAGCACCTTCGCGGTGATGGTCGGGTTGTCGCGCCGCAACTCCGAAAACCGACGCGGGCCATTGCTCAGGCACCAGATCAGTTCGGGCGTCCACAGGCCGCCGATCAACGCCATGCATTTCGACATCGGGCAGCCGGGAAGCGGCTCCACCTTCTTTCGCATTCTCAAGCCCATCGTCGTCCCGGGATGGTTTCCATTTGGTTACTTGAAAATGATGGTAACCGATGGATAGGTGGTTTCCAATGGAAACCTTCATCCCTACACTGGGAGCCTCACCCACCGATTCACGGAGAGAATGAACATGTATGCAATAACGGGAGCATCCGGGCAACTCGGGCGCCTTGTGATCGATGCATTGCTTGAAACCGTTCCGGCCGACCGGATCGTCGCGGCGGTCAGGAATCCCGCGAAGGCACGCGACCTCGAGGCGCGCGGCGTGGTGGTGCGCGAGGCCGACTACAAGCGGCCTGAAACGCTCGCCAGCGCGTTCGTCGGGGTCGACAAACTCCTGCTGATCTCGTCGACCGAAGTCGCCGGGCGCCTGCCGCTGCATCGCGCGGTGATCGACGCGGCCCGGCGGGCGGAAGTCTCGTTGCTCGCCTATACGAGCATGCTGCACGCCGACACCTCGCCCGCCCGACTCGCGATCGAGCACCGGCAGACGGAAGAAATCATCGCGGCCGCCGGCCTTCCCGCCGTCATTCTTCGCAATGGCTGGTACACCGAGAACCATCTGATGGCCCTCCCCGCGGCCCTCGAGCACGGCGCGTTCATCGGGGCCGCGAAGGACGGGCGCTTCTCTTCCGCCGCGCGCAAGGACTATGCGGCGGCCGCGGCCGTGGCACTGGCGACGGACGGCCATGCAGGAAAAACGTATGAGCTGGCGGCGGACGATGCGTTCACGCTCGCGCAACTGGCTGCCGAGGTTTCGCGGCAGTCCGGCAAGACCGTTGTCTACAACGATCTCGCGCAGGATGCTTATGCAGACGCGCTGACGAGCGCCGGGCTGCCGCCCGAGTTTGCCAGCGTCCTGGCCGATGCCGACGTGGCCGCGTCGCGCGGTGCGCTGTTCGACGAGGGCGGCGCCCTCGCGCGACTGATCGGTCGACCCACGACGCCGTTGGCGAGCGTCGTCGCGACCGCGCTGCGCGGTTAAAGCGAGCAGGTTCCTGGGCGGCGGCCCGCGCCGCTCGACGGCGCGCAGTGTGGCCGGCGCCGATCCAGCCGGCCGCCCTGCTGCGCCTGGCCCGTCGGAGCCGGCGCAAGCGTACGTTGCGGCGCGGTGCGAATCACGCCGACCGGCGACGCGCGGAGTGCACGTCCGTTGGCGTCCACGGTGACACGCGGCTCACAATCGGTACGTTCGCAGCGCATTGTGGACGAACAGCGCCTCGCGCTCCTCGTCGCCGGCGCCCGCGACGATCGCCGCGTAAGCGTGCCAGAGCGCCCGATAGCCGGCATGGAGTCGATCGACCGGGAAGTTCGACGCGAACATGCAGCGCGCCACGCCGAACACGTCGATGGCCTCGAGCACGTACGGGCGGAAACTTTCGACCGTCCAGCGATGGTCGAACATCGCGAGCCCGGACAGCTTCATCGTCACGTTCGCCCGCCGCGCGAGCCCGCGCAGTCCGTCGCGCCATTCGCGCCAGCCGTGCACGCTGCTTCGGTCGACGAACATGCCCGTGTGATTGACGATCACGGGCGTGTCGGGGTGCGCGTCGATGACGGCGAGCGCGGCGCCGACCTGGGCGGGGTACAGCTGCAGGTCGAACGACAAACCGAACTCGCTCAGCATCCCGAAGTTCTCTCGCCAGCGCGGCTCGGCCAGATAATCCACGTCGACGTAGTTGTACCAAGGGTCCGGATGCCGGTTCAACACCTGCCGGATGCCGCGCACGTTCGGATGCGCCGCCGCGCCGGCGAGCCGGATGCGTGCGTCCGGCGCGAACAGGTCGACGCCCGCGACGATGCCGTCCGGCATCCCGTCGCTCGCCGGCGCATCGGCAAGCGCCTGCAGCCAGTCGACTTCGCTCGGCGTCGTCCACGCATCGTGGATTGCCTCGACATGCACGACCTTCAGCACGTCGATATCCGCGCCGGCGTCCGCGCGCAGGTCCGCGGGCAGGTACCGGCGCGGCAATTCCGCCACCGCACCCGAGAACGCCGGTCGGGCGCGATCGAGCCAGCCGTAGCTCAGCGCGTCGGCGTCCCAGAAATGGACATGGGGATCGACAACCTGCATGTGGGCTCCATGAGTTGATGCGCCACGATGATCCGCTGCCACGGGTCGGCACACGTCGAACGTGGCCGCCCGTTGAGCGGCCGGCCTCATTCCAGATGAAACATCGGCTCCAGCGCTTTCTCGACCGGGCGCCCGTCCGGCCCGGTCGCCATCAGGTCGGCCATGTACGCCCACCAGCGACGCATCACGTCCGTTTCGGCGAGTTGCGCGATCCGGTGATCGGCCGGCCGTTTGAGCACGGCGAACAGGTGATGGGTGTCGTCGTCGAGAAAGATCCAGTAGTCCGAGATACCCGCCGCGCGAAGCGCGTCGGCGAGTTCCGGCCAGATCGCATCGTGCCGGCGCCGGTATTCGTCCCGCTTGCCGGGGTGCAGGTGCATCCTGAAGGCGATCGTTTCCATGGCCATGCCTCGCGGTTTCACTGAAGGTTCACGTACATGCCGCCGTCGACGAGCAGCGCGGCGCCGTTCACGTAGCGCGCCATGTCGGACGCGAGAAATACGACGCAGTCGGCGACGTCGTCCGGCTCGCCGAGGCGACCGAGCGGAATCCTGCGCTCGAAGTACTCGGTCTTGCCGGGCGCGGCGAGATCGTCGTCGTTGATTTCGGTCCGGATCGTGCCGGGCAGCACCGAATTGCAGCGAATCCGGTGCGGCGCGAGCGCGACCGCGCACGACTGCATCAGCGCATGGACGCCAGCCTTGGTCGGCGTGTAGTGCGTCTGCATGCCGCCGCCGACCAGCGCGCTGATCGAGCTGGTCGCGACGATCGCGCCGCCGTGCCCTTGCGCGGCCATTTGCCGGGCGACGGCCTGGGTCATGTAGAACGCGCCGTGCAGGTTCACTTCCATCGTTCGTTGCAGCAGCTCGGGCGGCAAGTCCAGGAAGCCGTGGAACGGGCAGATTCCGGCATTGCTCGCCAGCACGTCGATCCGGCCGAATCGCTCGACTGCGGCCGCGACCAGCGCGCGCGCCGTGTCGGGCTGCGCGACGTCGCCCGGCACGGCCAGCGCGTCGCGCCCCGTCGCGCGGATCGCGTCGACGAGCGCGTCGATCTCGTGCTCGGCCTGCGCGGGCAGCAGCGGGTTCGTCCAGTAGTTGACGACGATGTCGGCGCCATGCCGCGCACACGCCAGCGCGATCGCACGGCCGATCCCGCGCGATCCGCCCGTCACGACGACGATCCTGTCTTCGAGCAACTTCGTCATTGCGCTCTCCTCTGCCTCGACCATCGCGCGCGCCGCAGCGGCTGCCGCGCCGTTCGAGCCGGCCGCATCACGATGCGGATGCACGCATCCGCGCGCTCAGTGTTCGTACGGGCGCTGCATGCGCACGTCCGGATTCAGACGCACGCCGAACCCGGGGGTGTCGGGCACCTTCATCCGCCCGCCGACCGGCACCGGTTCGTCGAGCAGCAGCGGATCGAACATCGGTACGACACGATCCGCCTGCGGCGCCATCATCAGGAATTCGGCGAACGGGCTGTTGTGGCGCGTCGTGACGAAGTGATAGCTGTAAACCGACGAGCCGTGCGGAATCACCAGCACGCCGCGCGCATCGGCGAGCGCCGAGATCCGCATCAGCTCGGTGAGCCCGCCGCACCAGCCCACGTCCGGCTGAATGATGTCGCAGCACTCCATCTCCAGCAGCATGCGGAAGCCCCAGCGGGTCGCCTCGTGCTCGCCGGTCGTGACGAGCATGCCGCGCGGCACGTCGCGGCGCAGCTTCGCATAGCCCCAATAGTCGTCGGGCGGCAGGCATTCCTCGATCCATTTCAGGCCGAGCGCGTGCGCTTCGTGCGCGAGCCGCGTCGCATACGGCACGTCGAGGCTCATCCAGCAGTCGAGCATCAGCCAGAAATCGGCGCCGACACGCGAACGCATGTCGGCAAGCGCGTCGAGATTGCGGCGCAGGCCGGCCTCTCCCTCGGCCGGGCCGTGATGCAACGGCAGCTTGCCGCCGATGAAGCCCATCTCCTTCGCGAGATCGGGCCGGGCGCCGGTCGCGTAGAACTCGAGCTCGTCGCGCACCTTGCCGCCGAGCAACTGGTGCACGGGCTCCCGCCGAACCTTGGCAAGCAGATCCCACAGCGCGAGATCGACGCCGGAGATCGCATTGAGCACGACACCCTTGCGCCCGTAGTACAGCGTCGCGTGGAACATCTGATCCCACATCTTCTCGATGTCGGTCACGCGCTGCCCTTCGATGAAGCGCGCAAGATGCCGCTCGACGATGAACGCGCCGATCTCGCCGCCGGTCGTCACGGCGAAACCGACCGTGCCGTCACTGGCCTCGACCTCGATCACGAGCGTGCCGAGCACGTTGATGCCGAACGACTGGCGGCTTTGCCGGTATTCGGGGTAGCGCGACATCGGCGTCGCGATGTGGTCGTCGATCCAGTGACCGGCATCCTGATCGTGGTAGTCGGCACCGCCACCACGCACCGTCAGCGCGCGGACCGCGCGTATCGTCGGCATGCTCATTCTTCGGGTTCCTTGGTTGGGTCATCGAGTACGGCGGCCGCGCGTACGCGTCGTGCGCACGGACCGCGGCGGAAATCGCAAGGTCGTGCTGCGAGGCGGCCGCGTCAGCGTGCCCAGCGCAGCACCCGCGCGTCGAGCCGTCGCGCGATCTCGATCAGGCCCGCGCGCGTGGCCGGATGCAGCGGCGCGAGCGGACGGCGCGGCGCGTCCGATGCGATCACGCCGCCCTCCTTCATCAGCGCCTTCGCCGCCAGCAGGCCGGCCTGACGATTTTCGTAATTGATCAACGGCAGCCATTGCTCGTACTGGGCGACCGCCTCGTCGCGCCGCCCGGCGAGATACGCGGCGAGAATCGGCCGCAGCCCGTCCGGATAACCGCCGCCGAGGATGCTGCCGGTCGCGCCCGCATCGAGATCGGCGAGCAGCGTGATCGCTTCCTCGCCGTCGAACGGCCCCTCGATCGCGTCGCCGCCGAGCGCGATCAGCTCGCGCAGCTTCGCTGCCGATTGCGGCACCTCGATCTTGAAATAGCGCAGATTCGGAATCGTGTGCGCGATGCGCGCCAGAAACGCGGCCGATACTTGCGTGCCGCTCATCGGCGCATCCTGGTACATGATCGGAATCGCGATCGCGTCGGAAAGCTCCGCATAGAACTGCTCGATCGCAGCCTCGCCGCAACGAATCGTCGCGCCGTGGTACGGCGGCATCACCATCACCATCGACGCACCGGCCGCCTGCGCGGCGCGGCTGCGCGCCGCGCAGATCGCCGGACTGAAATGCGTGGTCGTCACGATCACCGGCACGCGCCCCGCTACGTGCTCGAGGATCGCCGCGATGAGCCGCTCGCGCTCGTCGTCGGTCAACGAAAACTGCTCCGAGTAGTTCGCCAGGATGCACAGGCCATCCGCTCCCGCGTCGATGATGAAGTCGACACAGCGCTTCTGGCCCGGCATGTCGATCTCGCCCGACTCGGTGAAGATCGTCGGCGCGACGGAGAACGCGCCTGTATAGCGGCGGTGAATCGGCGTAGGCAAGCTCATCTGGAACCCTCTCTTATAATCAGTGATCCGAATTGTATGGCGCGTTCGTCATGCGCCGATACCGCGATAAATCACGCGTCACACGCGCCCGTACCGCCCTCGCAGCCCGTCCGTCACGCCGCAATAGATCGCCTTCAGCTTCAGGCGCTTGTTACGCGCATGCAGCAACACGAACGCGACGTGCTTGAGCGTGATGAGATTGATTAGCAGCATCGCCGGATAGCGCCGCCAGTAGTCGCGCGCGACGAGGATGCAGTTGCGCGCCGCATAGTAGTGGCGCAGCGCGCTCTGATCGAAGATCTCGACGCGCGGCCAGTGCTGCTGCGCGGACGGGCTGCCGAGTTCGTGGGGCAGCGACACGTCGGCGTTGACGCACACCGGCACGCCGTGCGCCTGCGCGCGCATGCAGTATTCCGCGTCGACGTGGTCGATGAAGAAGTCCTCGCGGAAGCGGCCGAGCGCACGATACGCGTCGAGCGAGATCGCGGTGCCCGACGAGATGATGACCGAGCACGACAGCAGGCCGTGCGCGCCGCCGTGGATTGGTGTGATCTGCGCGGACCAGCGGCGCACCGTGAACAACGGCAGGTCGCGCTGAAAATTGCGGTTGAAGATCCGCGGGCCGACCAGGAAGCGGCTGTCGCCCACCCGCGCGCAGCCGGCCAGCATGCGATCGAAATAGTCGTCCGGAACGTGTGAATCCTGGTCGAAGATGAAGAAGACGTCGCAGCCGCGGCCGATCAGGAATTCGACGCCGGCGTTGAACGCACCGGCGATACCGCCGCGATTGTGATTCGGGATCACGTCGACGCCGCCTGCGGCGAGCCGTGCGTACAGCGCGGGATCGGCGGCGGGCGAATTGTCGACCGCGACGACGGCGGGGCTTTTCGCGGGCAAGGTCAGCAAATGCTCGATCTGCGCGGCGGAGGGTTTATACAGCGTGACCAACGTACCGTGTGGCATGACGGCACCTCGTGACGATCAAGTAGCGATGCGCCGCGCCGGTCGATCCGGGCGGCCCGTCCTCCTTTGCACGACTGCTTGTCTCGTCGACCGGCCGGTCCTGCCCGTTCGCGTGCGGCACGCGAACGTCGCACGCGCCGCGGCCGGTCTTTCCTTATTTTGCGTACAGCTTGACGACGCTCGCCTGGACGACGCGCGTGATCTCTTCCATCCGCCAGCGGATATGCGTGTCGGTCAGCGTCGTGCAGCGCGCCGCATCGCGTTCGGCGAGCGCGTCGAGAATCTCGAGATGCTCGGTAAACGCCTCGTTGCGTCGCTGATCGACGTCGACCCAGCGCACGTAGTGAATCCGCGCATTGATCCCTTGCAGCACCCGGCCGATCTCGGCATTGCCCGACAACGCGGCGAGCTCCAGGTGAAACTGCTCATCCTTGACAACCAGCTCGGCCGACGACATTCGCGCGGCATTCTTCATCACCTGCTTCCAGAAGCGACGCAGCGCCTTGATGTCGTTGTCCGACGCACGCTCGCACGCGAGCATCACCGCGGTCGTCTCGATCGAGCGACGCAATTCGAACAGATCGAACACATCCTTCCCCTCCAGTTCCCGAATGAAGAAACCGCGGTTCGGCACGAACACCAGCAAATTTTCGGCAACGAGCCGGTTCAGCGCCTCGCGAATCGGCGTACGACTCACGTTGAAGCGCTCGGCAAGCTCCAGCTCGTTGAACCGTTCGCCCGGCCGGATCTCGTACAGCACGGCCATCTGTTTCAACTGCTCGTAAATCTCGTTGACCGTGAGGCCCGTGCGCGTGGGCGCCGCGGTCTCCCGGCCAGCCATAACGGAAGTCGACATCTCGTCTCCTGGTTCCACCTGTTGTCACCGCGCGTCATTATCCATCGGCAATTTGCCCGCGCGCGTCTTTTTACCTGTACGAGCCATGGGTCAGCGCATCAGCAGGCTGCCGAAGCCCGGCACGGGATCGTCGATGCCCGCGAGCCGCAGCGCGTGCCATGCGAGCGCGTGATTGCTCGACAGCACGGGTTTGCCCGCCCGCGCCTCGATGTCGGCCAGCGCATCGACGATGCGCAGGCTCGTGCACGACACGAATACCGCATCGACGGCCGGATCGGCGGCGAGCGTCAGCACCGCGTGCTCGATCGACGAGCGCTCGATCCGGGCGACCTCGTTGTCGTCGCGGTGCTCGAACGAGCCCACCCGCACGATATCGACGCCGCGTGCACGCAGGTACGCGGCCATCGCATCGTTGATCGCGCGCTCGTATGGCGTCAGCAGTGCGACGCCGCGCGCGCCGAGCGCCGTCAGCGCGACGCGTGCCGCGGTAATCGGCGTGGTGCACGCGACGCCGGGCCGCGCCTCGCGAATGCGCTCGAAGACGCGTTCCTCGCCGAGCACCATCGACGCCGACGTGCAGCCGAACGCCACGACGTCGAGGCGCTCGCCCGGCCGGATCAACTCGACCGCCGCGCAGATGCCGCCGTCCATCCGCGCGAGCGTTTCGGCCGTGATCTCGGCCGAATTCGCGATCCGGCTTTCGTAGAACGCGACGCCATCGATGGCGAGCAGACGTCGCCACTCGTATTCGATCGTATGATCGGTCGCCAGCACGACGAGGCCGATCGCCGCGCGCCGCGCGATGCCGGCGTCGAGCGAGAAATCGAAGCGGGCGTACGCATCGCGCGCCGGGCCGGCGCCGACACCCGGATCGGACGTCTGGGGGGTAGAGAGAAGTTCGCTCATTGCAGGGTCATCCCGGTGATGTCGATGTCGGGCCGCTTGCCGTGAATCAGATCCGCCACGATCTTCGCGGTGCCGCACGACATGGTCCAGCCCATATGGCCGTGGCCGGTGTTGAAAAACAGGTTGCGGTGCCGGGATGCGCCGATGATCGGCGTGCCCTCCGGCGTCATCGGCCGCAGCCCGGCCCAGTACGACGGCTTCGCGTAGTCGGCGCCGTTCGGGAACAGTGCCTGCGCGGTCGCGAGCATGTGCGCGAAATCGCCCGGCGAATGCGTGGTGTCGTAGCCGCTGAACTCGGCGGTCGCGGTCAGCCGCAGCCGGTCGCCGAAGCGCGCCCAGGCGACGAGCTGGTTCTCCTCGACGCCGCCGAGCGCCGGCGGCTCGTGCGTATCGCCGATCGGCAGCGTGACCGAGTACCCCTTGACCGGATAGATCGGCAACCGGTAGCCGAGCGCGCGCGCGACGCCCGGCGAATACGCGCCGAGCGCGAGCACGTAACGATCGCCGCTCACGCGGCCCTGCGACGTCTCGACGTAGTCGATCGCGTCGGCGCTCGCGCGCACGCCGTCGATCGACGTGCCGAAGCGAAATTCGACGCCGAGCGCACGGCAGCGCTCGGCGAGCGCGCGCGTGAACAGATGCGCGTCGCCGCTCTCGTCGCTCGGGCAATGGATCGCACCCGCGATCCCGGCCGCCGCGTGGCGCAGCGCCGGCTCGCGTTCGACGGTGGCCCGCGCATCCAGGATATCGAGCGGCAGGCCGTTGTCGGTCAGGATCCGCATGTTCGCGACGCCGCGCTCGAACGACGCCGGATCGCGATACAGGTACAACAGCCCGCCGCTCGTGCGGTCGTACTCGAGCCGTTCGTCGCGCGTCGCCTGCTGAAGTCGCTGCTGCGCATAACGGCACAGCCGCACCTTGATCGACGTGTTGCGGCGCGAGCGCTCGGCCGTGCAGTTCTGCAGGAACAGCGCGCACCAGGCCCACATGCGCCAGTCGGGCGTCCATTTGAGCCGCAGCGCCTGGCCATCGGCGAACAGCGACTTGAAGAGGATCTTCGGCGCACGCGGCGACGCCCAGGTATACGAATGGCCAGGCGCGATCAACCCCGCATTCGCGAAGCTGGTTTCGAGCGCGACGCCGTCGCGACGCTCGATCACCGTCACCTCGTCGCCGGCCTTCGCGAGAAAATATGCAGTGGTCACGCCGACGATGCCGCCGCCGAGCACGATCGTCTTCATCGTCCGGTTCTCCTGTACTAGCTCGCGGCAATCGCCGCGATCTCGACCGTGTACTGGGGAAACGCGAGCTTCGATTCGACGCACGCGCGTGCCGGTGCGTCGCCCTGCGGCACCCACGCGTCCCACACACTGTTCATCTCGGCGAAGCTGCGATAGTCGGCCAGCCAGATGCTCGCGGATACGATCCGGCGCTTGTCGAGCCCCACGCCTTCGAGCAGCCGGTCGATCTTGTCGAGAATCTGACGGGTCTGTCCGGCCACGTCGAGCGACGTGTCGTCCGCCACCTGACCCGCGACGAAAGCCAGCCCGCCCGCGACCACCAGTTGGCTCATCCGTTCACCCACGCCGTATCGCTTGATCTCCACCATCTGACTGCCCTCCGAGGCCGTGTCGAGTTGGGCAGATTTAAGCACTGCAATTCACCTCTGTATACACTTTTTTCAGAAATATTCTCGATTGCTCCACATTGGAGCGCGCGTGCACCACGGCTATTCGCGATCTTTATATGCGTGCATAAATGCATGAAAACAGGGCGATTTTTCTATAATTCACAGGGCTTTTACGATTCTTCACAGCCATTCGAAAATTTATTTGCAAACGATTTTTGATCTGTGATTCTGTCGACACTTTTGTATATCAAACCATGCCGCCAGCCGTGCGGCCGACCATGCGACAGGAGAACGAAGATGAAGGCAAGTCAGTGGAGTGTCGGTATCTGGATCGCGCTCGGTGCGGTTGCGTCGGGCGCTGCACAGGCCGACGTGAGCGTGGGCGCGGTGCTGCCGCTGACCGGCGCGAGTGCGTCGATCGGCGAAGACCAGCGCCGCGGCATCGAGCTCGCCGTCGCGCAGATCAATGCGAAAGGCGGCGTGCTGGGCCAGAAGCTCGCCGTGCGCATCGAGGATTCGGGCGGCTCGGCCAATACCGCGCTCGACGCCGCACGCAAGCTCGCGACCGTCGAGCACGTGCCGGTCGTGCTCGGCGAGTTCTCGTCGTCGGTGACGATTCCGGTCGGGCAGTTCCTGGTGCGTCAGGGCGACGTGCACATCAACATCGGCTCGTCGAGTCAGCAAGTGCGCAAGATCGGCGCGGGCTCGTTCAGCGTGATCGGGCTGGACGACCTGTCCGCGCGCTTCGCCGCGCAGGACGTGTATGCCCGCAAGCTGCGCCGCATCGCACTGATCGCGCCGAACAACGGCTATGGCCAGGGCATCGCGGGCGAATTCAGGAAGCGTTTCGAGGCGCTCGGCGGCACGGTGGTGTCGACGGTGCTCTACACGGAAGGGCAGTCGACCTATCGCCGCGAGCTGGAGCAGGCGTCGCGCGCGCAGCCCGACGCGTACGTCTACAGCGCCTATGGCCAGGAAGCCGCGACGCTGAACCGCCAGGCGTTCGAGATGCGGCTCAACCAGCATCCGTGGTACGGCATCTATCTGACGATGTGCACGAGCGACACGCCCGCGCAGATCGCGCAAGGCCAGATCGGCCTCGAGGTCGCCGCGCTCGGCGCGGGCGCGAAAGCGTATGCGAGCGCCTATCAGGCCGCGTACAACGAGGCCCCGCGCTCGGCGTTCGGCAGCTATGCGTACGACGCGACGCTGTTGTCCGCCGCCGCGATCGGCCGCGCGCAATCCATCGAACCGGCGAAGATTCGCACGGCGCTCGCGGCATTGGGCAAGTCGTATACCGGCGTGACCGGCGCGATCGCGTTCGATGCCGACGGCCAGCGCGAAGTCCAGCCCTACGAGAAGGTGATCTACCGCCAATCGGTCGTCGCGCAGCAGTGAGCGACCGCCCGCCTGGATGAACCCGAGGACCTCGCCATGCTGTCATTCATTGTCGACGTATTGATCCGCACCGCCGATCTGCTGCTGGTGTCGGTCGGCTTGTCGACGCTCTATTCGCTGATCCGCTTTCCCAACATCGCGCATGTCCAGTACGCGATGCTCGGCGCATTCGCGACGCTCTGGCTGGAGCGCGCGGGGATGCCGTTCGCACTCGCGACGGTCGTGTCCTGCGTGCTGGTCGGCACGGCCGCGACGCTGCTGAACCTGTTCGTGTTCGCGAGACTGCTGCGCTCCGGCAGCGCGGTGGCGATGATCGGCTCGCTCGCGATCTCGATGCTCGCGGTCGCGCTGGTGCTCGGCGTCGCCGGTTCGCGGCCGCAGCAGTATGCGCAGGACGTGCACCCGCCGATGGTGATCGCCGGCGTCGCGCTGTCCGTGCCGCAGTTGGGCTCGATCGCATGCGGCGCCGGCGCGCTCGCGATATTCGCGGCACTGCTGTACCGCACCGGCCTCGGCCGGGCGATGCGCGCGCTCGCGTCGAATCGCGCACTGGCGCTCGCGACCGGCATCGACGCGACCCGCGTGACCAACGTGATCACGTTCGCGAGCGGCGTGCTGGCGGCGCTCGGCGGCACGATGCTCGGCGCCACCGAGAGCGTGCACGTGAATCTCGGCTACGGGCTGTTGATCCCGGTGTTTTCCGCGGCGATCCTGGGCGGCCTCGGCAATCCGCTCGGGGCGGCAGCCGGTGCGCTGCTGATCGCGGTGGCCGAAACCGTCGCGTTGAACGTCGATTTCGGCGGGCTCGTCGACCGGCCGATGCAGTTCTTTCCGGTCGAGTACGTCGGCGCGGTGTCGTTCGCGATCCTGCTCGTCGCCCTCATCTTCCGGCCCTACGGCATCTTCGATCGGGAGGTACGGCGTGTCTAGTTTCGTCATCCATCTGCTGACCGTCGGCTGCCTGTACGCGACGATGGCGCTCGGGCTGAACCTGCAGGCCGGCTATGCGGGGCTCGTCAATTTCGGCTTCATTGCGTTCAGCGGGCTCGGCGCGTACGCGGCCGGCATCGCGTCGCAGCTCGGCTGGCCGTTGCCTTCGGCGCTGGCGCTCGCGCTGGCCGCCGCGGGGGCGCTGGCGATCGTCGTCGCACGGCTCGGGCGACAGCTCTCCGCCGACTACTGGGGGATCGCGACGCTCGCGATCGCCGAGATCCTGCGCACGATCGCGCTCAACGAAAGCTGGCTGACCGGCGGCGCGCAAGGCATCGGCGGCATCGCGCCGCTGTTCCCCGGGCTGCGGGCGCCGTGGGCCGATCTCGCGTTTCTCGCGGTCACGGCCGGCTGCCTCGCGCTCACCTACGCGACCTACCGGCGCCTGACCGCGAGCCGCTTCGGCCGGGCGCTGAAGGTGATGCGCGAAGAACCCGCGCTCGCCGTCTGCTTCGGCTACGATCCGCTCGCGCTGAAGACGCGCGCGAGCATCGCGGGGGCGCTTCCCGCCGCGCTCGCCGGGGCGCTCGCCGCGTGGTACATCGGCTACGTCGGGCCGGACGCGATGATCGCGTCCGAGACCTTCGCGCTCTGGACCGTCGTGATGGTCGGCGGCCTCGGCAGCCACGTGGGCGTGCTGGTCGGCACGCTGATCGTGCAGGCCGTCTACGCGCTGGCGCCGTTTCTCAAGGACTGGCTCGGGGTCGGCAGCGACCTGACCGGCGCGGTGCGGCTGGGCCTGGTCGGCCTGATGCTGCTCGCGTGCGTGCTCTGGCGCCCGCACGGGCTCGTGCCGGAACGCCTGGAGGTGCGGCCATGAGCGCGCTGCTCGATCTAGACGGCGTGACGATCCGCTACGGCGAGAACGTCGTCTTGTCCGGGATCACGCTGTCGGTCGACGGCGGCGAGATCGTCGGACTGCTCGGCCCGAACGGCTCCGGCAAGAGCACCGCGCTCAACGCGATCACCGGCTTCGCGCCGCTCGCGGCGGGCGCGATCCGCTTCGACGGCCAGCGTATCGACGCGCTGTCGCCGCACAAGATCGCCCGGCTGGGGGTGCGCCGCACGTTCCAGTTGCCGTCGATGCCCGCGCGCATGTCGGTGCTCGAACTCGCGATGGCGGCTTCGTCCGCGCACCACGGCATCGCCGCCGCCCTCTGGCGCGGCCGGGCGACGCGCGCGCTCGATGCCGATACCCGTACGCGCGCCGCCGCGCTGCTGGACGAGCTGAAACTGTCGGGCGTCGCGCACCTTTCCGCCGCGTCGATCTCCGGCGGCCAGAAGAAGCTGCTGGGCATCGCGTGCGCGATGATGACCGAGCCCAAGCTGCTGCTGCTCGACGAGCCGACCGCCGGCGTGCACCCGAACCTGCGCGGCGAATTGATCGACGCGCTGCAACGGATTCGCGAACAGGGCGTCACGCTGGTCGTCATCGAGCACGACATGCATTTCATCCGCGAGCTGTGCGACCGCTGTGTCGTGCTGGACCGCGGCGTGACGATCGCGAACTGCCGCCCGGCCGAGCTGGAGCGCAACCGTCGCGTACTCGATGCGTATCTCGGGCGCGCCCATGCCGCCCCTCGCCCGCTGGAGGCGTCATGATCGACGTGCGCGAACTCGTCGCCGGCTACACACCCGAAGTCGACATCCTGCACGGTGTGTCGCTCACGGTTGGCGCGATCGACATCGTGACGATCCTCGGCCCGAACGGCTGCGGAAAATCGACGCTGCTGAAGGCGATCGCGGGCTTCGTGCTGCCGCGCGCCGGCAGCGTGACGATCCAGGGCACGGACGTGGCGCGCGTGCCGGTCCATCGCAAGATCCGCGAGTACGGGATCGGCTTCGTGCCGCAGACCGACAACGTGTTCGCGTCGCTGACCGTGCGGGAGAACCTGATGCTCGGCGGCCAGTCGATGTCGGCGTTCCCGCGCGAGGCCCGCATCGACGAGCTGTGCGAGCAGTACCCGGTGCTGCGGCGTCGCCACCGGTCGCTGGCTGGCGCGTTGTCTGGCGGCGAGCGGCAAATCGTGTCGCTCGCCCGCGCGCTGATGCCGCGGCCCGTGTTGCTGCTGCTCGACGAGCCGTCGGCGGGCCTGTCGCCGAAGATGGTCGACGAGGTGTTCGACGCGATCGTCCGGATGCGCGACACCGAGCATATCGCCGTGCTGATGGTCGAGCAGAATGCGATCGAGGCGCTGCGCATCGCGGATCGCGGCATCGTGCTGACGATGGGGCGCGTCGCGCTCGAAGGCTCCGCTGCCGAGTTGCTCGACAGCGACGAGATGCGGCGCCTGTACCTCGGCGGGAGGGCCGCATGAACGGCGGGCGTGCCGCGCCGGCCGCCGGCGCATACGCATCCGCGGCGGCGCGCCCCGTGCTCGTGATGGTCGCGCTCGCGTGCGGCTTCGTGATGGCCATGCTCGACGTGACGATCGTCAACGTCGCGCTGAAGGCGATGGAAACCAGCCTGTCGATGTCGTTGACCGCGCTGGTGTGGGTCGTCGATGCGTACACGCTCAGCTTCGCGGCGCTGCTGCTGCTCGGCGGCGCGCTCGCGAACCGCTACGGGTCGAAAGCCGTCTACGTCGCGGGGCTCGCGCTGTTCGTCGGCGCGTCGGTGCTGTGCGCGGCCGCGCAGTCCAGCGGCGCACTGGTCGCGGCGCGCCTCGCCCAGGGTGTCGGCGCGGCGCTCTTCATGCCGAGTTCGCTGAGCCTGCTCACGCTCGCGTTCCCGCCGGGACCGACGCGCACGCGGATGATCGGCATCTGGGGCGCACTGGTGTCGGCCGCGATGGCGCTCGGGCCCTGCGTCGGCGGCGTGCTGGTCGACGCGATCGGCTGGCGCGGCATCTTCTGGGTGAACCTGCCGGTCGGGGCGGCCGGCCTGTGGCTCACGTACCGGCATATCGCGCGGGCGCCGCGTCATCCGGGCCCGTTGAACGCGCTCGGCCATCTGTTCGGCGCACTCGCGCTCGCCGCGCTGAGCTTCACGCTGATCGAAGGGCCCAGCGCCGGCTGGCGTTCGCCGTCGATCCTCGCCGGCGTGGCCGCGACGTTGGCCGCCACCGCGGCATTCGCATTGCGCGAGCGCTACGCGACCTCGCGCATCCTGTCGCCGGCGCTGCTCGCGAACCGGCGCTTCGTCGCGGGCAGCACGCTGGGCCTCGCGATCAACTTCGGCATTCTCGCCGAGATCTTCTTGTTGAGCCTCTATTTGCAGAACGTCCGCGGCGCGAGCGCACTCGTCGCCGGATTCGAGCTGTTTCCGCTGATGGCGATGTTCGGCATCGGCAATCTCGCGTCCGCGAAGGTCAGCGCCCGGCTCGGCGCGCGCCGCACGCTGCTCACCGGGCTCGCGCTCGCCGCGCTCGGCAGCGTGGCGCTCGTCGGCGTCGCGGCGATGCCGTATCCGGTGCTGGCGCTGGCGGTCGGCCTCGCCAACTTCGGTGCCGGCCAGGCCATTCCGGCGATGAATCTCGTCGTGATGCAGTCGGCCGATGCGGCGGACGCGAATCTCGCCGCCGCGTCGCTGAACGCGAGCCGGCAGATCGGCTCGCTCGTCGGCATCGCGATCGCGTCGGTGATCCTGCACGTGGTCGACGATCCGGACCGCGCGACGGCCGTCGGCTTCGCGGTGATCGCCGCGCTGTACGCGCTCGGCTTCGCGATCGTGTTTCGTGCGATTCACGCCGGGCCTGCCGAGCAGTCGTAGCCGGGCGCGCACGGGTATCGCCGGCAATCGGGCGCGATCGGCGCATTCGGTGTATTCCGCGTATCACGCACGCATTTTTCCTCTTGCAGCGAGGGACCTCATGCAAACAGCGATTGGCCGTAAAGGACTGATTCTGGCGGGCGGCTCGGGCACCCGGCTCCATCCGCTCACGCATTCGGTATCGAAGCAATTGATGCCGGTGTACGACAAACCGATGATCTATTACCCGCTCAGCACGATCATGCTGTCGGGCATCCGCGACGTGCTGATCATCTCGACGCCGCGCGATCTCGACGCGTTCCAGCAACTGCTCGGCGACGGCAGCCAGTGGGGCATGAGCTTTTCGTATGCGGTGCAGCCGAGCCCCGACGGGCTTGCGCAGGCGTTCGTGATCGGCGCGCCGTTCATCGGTCGCGACGCGGCGACGCTCGTGCTCGGCGACAACATCTATCACGGGCCCGCGCTGTCGTCGCTGCTGCAGCAAGCCGCCGCACGGACCGCCGGCGCGACCGTGTTCGGCTATTACGTGCGCGATCCGGAGCGCTACGGCGTCGTGTCGTTCGATGCGGATGGCCGCGCGATCGACCTCGAGGAGAAACCGCGCGAGCCGAAGTCGAACTACGCGGTCACCGGCCTCTATTTCTACGACAACGACGTCGTCGAACTGGCGAAGGCCGTGCGACCGTCCGCGCGCGGCGAGCTGGAAATCACCGACCTGAACCTCGCGTATCTCGCGCGCGGCACGCTGAACGTCGAGCTACTCGGGCGCGGCTACGCATGGCTCGACACCGGCACGCACGAATCGCTGCTCGACGCGGCCAATTTCATCCAGGTGATGCAGGCGCGACAGGGTCTGCAAATCGCGTGTCCCGAGGAAATTGCGTACCGGCTCGGCTGGATCGATGCGGAGCAGCTCGAAACGCTCGCGCACAAGCTCGCGAAAAGCGGTTACGGCCGCTATCTGCTCGATCTGCTGAGCAAGGAGGTCGCGGCATGACACGGGTGATCGAGACACCGTTGCCGGGCGTGCTGCTGATCGAGCCCGGCGTGTTCGGCGATGCACGCGGCTTTTTCGTCGAAAGCTTCCGGGCAAGCTGGCTGCGCGATGCGGGCGTTGACGCCACCTTCGTGCAGGACAACCAGTCGCGCTCGCGGCGCGGCGTGCTGCGCGGGCTGCACTACCAGCGGGTGAATCCGCAAGGCAAGTTGGTGCACGCGTCGCGCGGCGCGGTCTACGACGTCGCCGTCGACATCCGGCGCGGCTCGCCGTCCTTCGGCCGCTGGTTCGGCGCGCTGCTCGACGACGTATCGCACCGGATGCTATGGATTCCGCCCGGCTTCGCGCATGGCTTCTGCGTGTTGTCCGACGAGGCCGACTTCGCGTACAAGTGCACGCAGTATTACGATCCCGATTCGGATGCGGGTGTGCGCTGGGACGATCCGGCGATCGGCATCGACTGGCCGGATTCCGGCGCACCGTATCAGTTGTCGGACAAGGATCGTCGGCAGCCGCCGCTCGCCGAACTCGCCGCCGGCGCGCCGGGGATGCTGCCGGCCTACGGGAGCGCGCGATGACGATCGTCGTGACCGGCGCACTCGGCCAGGTCGGCCGCGAACTGGTGTTGCGCGCGGGCGAGCAGCCGCTCGTCGGGCTGTCGCGCGCCGCGCTCGACATCGACGACGCAGACGCGGTGCGCCACGCGCTCGACGAACAGCGCGCCACGCTCGTGATCAATGCCGCCGGATGGACCGCCGTCGACCGCGCGGAGGCCGAGCCCGATGCCGCGTGGCGGGCGAACCGCGACGGCCCCGCCGTGCTGGCCGACGCATGCGCCGCGCGCGGCATTCCGTTGCTCCATCTGTCGACCGACTATGTGTTCGACGGCCGCCTGCCTGGCCCGTACGCGGAAGCCGCCGCCGTCGGGCCGCTCGGCGTATACGGCCGCAGCAAGCTCGCGGGCGAGGAAGCGGTGCGCGAGCGGTTGCCCGACCGTCACCTGATTCTGCGCGTCGCCTGGGTATTCGGCGCGCACGGCAGCAATTTCGTGCGCACCATGCTGCGCCTGGCGCGCGAGCGCGAGGTCGTCGGCGTCGTCGCCGATCAGTACGGCGGCCCGACGCATGCCGGCGCGATCGCCGACGCGCTGCTGACGATCGCGGCGCGCTACCGGGCCGGTGAAGCGCTGCGCTGGGGCACCTATCACCTGTGCGGCACGCCCGTGACCACGTGGCACGGCTTCGCCGAAACGATCTTCACCGAGGCGCGGCGCACCGGCCTCATCGACCGCGTGCCGCTGGTCCGGCCGATCCGGACCGACGCCTATCCGTTGCCTGCGCCGAGACCGGCGAATTCCGCGCTCGACTGCAGCCTCCTGCGAGAACACTTCGGGGTCGAATCGCCTTCGTGGATCGCGGGTCTAACCGACGTGTTTGCCACCTGGAAGCGAAACCCATGAGCTATCGACCGAAACATGTTCTCGTGACGGGCGGTGCCGGTTTCATCGGCGCCAATTTTGTGCGTCATCTGCTCGAAAGCGACCCGCAGGTCAGCGTCACCACGCTGGATCTGCTGACCTATGCGGGCAGCCTCGACAATCTCGGCGACGACCTGCCGGGTGCCGATCGGCATCGCTTCGTCCTCGGCGACATCTGCGACCGACCGCTCGTCGAGTCGCTGCTGCGCGACCATGCGATCGACACCGTCGTCCACTTCGCGGCCGAAAGCCACGTCGACCGCTCGATCGACGGTCCCGGCGAGTTCGTCCGCACGAACGTGCTCGGCACGTGGACGCTGCTCGATGCGTGCCGCCAGATCTGGCTGAACGATCAGAAACTCGGCCGGGCCGACGCCCACGCGCGACGGCGCTTTCACCATATCGGCACCGACGAGGTGTACGGTTCGCTGGGCCCCGACGACCCGCCGTTTTGCGAAACGACGCCGTATGCGCCGAATTCTCCGTACTCGGCCACCAAGGCAAGCTCGGATCACCTCGTGCGAGCGTATTTCCATACGTACGGCCTGCCCGTCACCACGACGAACTGCTCGAACAATTACGGGCCGCGCCAGCACGGCGAAAAGTTCATTCCGACCGTGATCCGTCATTGCGTCGAAGGCACCGACATCCCCGTGTACGGCGACGGAGCGAACGTGCGCGACTGGCTGTACGTCGACGACCATTGCCGCGCGATCGACGCGGTCATCCGGCGCGGGACGATCGGCGAGACCTACACCGTCGGCGGCTGCAACGAATGGCGCAATGTCGACATCGTCGCGCTGATCTGTACGCTGCTCGACGCGCGACGGCCCGAACACGCGCCGCATGCGCGGCTCGTCCGGTTCGTCACCGATCGCGCCGGTCACGACCGGCGGTATGCGATCGATGCGGGGAAGCTCGCTCGCGAACTGCAATGGCGGCCGGCGGAGAGCTTCGAAACGGGGATCGTGAAGACGCTGGATTGGTATCTATAGGCGGCCGCGCTCATCCGGTGTACGTTGCGCCGTGCCGAGGGCCGAGGTCAATCGGCAAGCCGTGGTCGCTGACGGTGTCGCGTGAACCTTTCTATTTGAAAGTTTCACGCGGCCCGCGCCTTGCTCACCTGCAACGTGCGCAACATCCCAGGTTGCGACCAAGGAGAGCAAGATGACACGTCAACAGCCACAGGCAGACAAGCAGACAGGTAACGAGAAGCCCGCGGAGAAACGCGACGATGGGCAGCAGACCTTCGAAACCGATATTTCGGAAACCGGCGACGACGGCACCACGGTGCGTCAGGCCGAGGTTCGCGAGGACGACTTGTCCGAAGTGAAGCCGCCGTCCGGGCCGTCGCGCTGAACCGATGGACGCGACGCGACGGCGCAGGTACGCCGCCGCGTCTTTTCCAGCGTGCCGTTGCAAATTCCGCCTTCTATCGCCGTGCTTTGATCCGCGCAGCGCCGGACATGTCGGCCCCCGCCATCGCGACGCCGATCATGCCGTCGCCCCGACGATGAGTCTCCTCCAGGGCACCCGCACGTATCGACAGAATGCCGTCGCCCTCCCCCTTGAAATTCACTCGACGTATCCTATTTTAGGTATCGCTCAAGGCAGTCGCGGTTGACGCGCTGCGTGTTTCGATTTGTTAGTCAGCGACCCTGTCGCGGATGGACGAACTGGAGCGCGTGGTCCGGTTCGTCCCTTCGCACAGGGCAACAGGAGCCAATCATGAGCGATATCTTCTTCCCCACTGATCTGCTGGCGGAATTCGACCGCCTGCAACGGCAGATGGCCAGCGCGTTCACGGGCTTTCCGGCCAGCCTGCGCGCACCGCGGCCCGGTACGTTCCCACCGCTCAATATCGGCAGCACCGACGACACGATCGAGATCGTCGCGTTCGCGCCGGGTCTCGACCCCGCGAAGATCGACATCTCCGTCGATCGCCGGCTGCTGACGATCAGCGGCGAGCGCACACCCCCGGACGACGGCGCGACCGACGACGAGCGGCGCATCTACGCGAACGAGCGTTTCATGGGCACGTTCCGCCGCGTGGTCGAGCTACCGCAGCATGCGGACCCCGACAAGATCGAGGCCCGCTATGCGAACGGCTGCCTGACGATCAGCGTCGGCAAGTCGGAAGCCTCGAAGCCGCGGGCGATTACCGTCCAGTAAACAGTACGACGTCACGAACGCATGACGGAGGACATCATGAGTGACACGAACACGACCGAACTGACCACCCGTCCGGCCGAGACGCGAACGGCCGTGACGAACCGCGAAGCGGCTCAGCGCGACACGCCGCGCACGCGGATTGCGCCCGCCGTCGACATCGTCGAGGATGCGCACGGCATCACGTTGTACGCGGACCTGCCGGGCGTACCGCGCGACAAGCTCGACGTCCGCGTGCACGACGGCAGCCTCGCCATCGAAGCGGAGGCCGTCATTCCGACGCCACCGGGTTTGCGTCTGCAGCACGGCGAAGTGCAGCATCCGCACTTCTCGCGCGCCTTCACGCTCAGCCCGGATTTCGACGTGTCGCGCATCGACGCGCAACTGCGCGACGGCGTGCTGAAACTGAGTATCCCGCGGCGTGAAGAAGCGAAGCCGCGGCGGATTCAGGTGGTGGCGGGGTGAGTGGACGCGCCGGGTGCGTGTGATCGCCCCGGCGCGATCCGCAACGCTTCGTACGCCGGATGTGGGCATCCCGCGCTCACGCTCGCGGCGTGAAGGGCTGGCGCCCCGCTTGCGCGGCGGCGCCAGCGCGTCGACACACCTGTCGCATTTCCCTGCAGGAGGCATCCGATGCATACCAACAGGACGATCGAACATGGTGGATATACGGTCCGGGCCGTGGTGACCGACACGGAGACGGGCCGCTATTCGGCGGCGGCGATCCTCACGGATCGCGACGGTGAAACCCGGACGCTCGGCGTCGACGGCGACTTCGCCGATACCCGCGAAGCCAGCGACCAGGCGCTCGAACTCGCGCTTGCGTGGATTCAGCGACGGGCCGTCGTGTCGGACCGGTACGTCAGACGAAATCGCACCGGGCCGCGCCGCGATTCAGACAGCGTACCGCGTGCACGACGGCAAGCGTGATCTAGATCGCGCTTGCGACCAGTGACGGCCCGGCGGCCACGCCAGGCGAATGGGTTCGCCGTGCGCAGGCAGCCGGGTCGATCACCGACGCGCAATCCGCCACGCACCGGTATGTGACGGCCCGGTGATCGTCACCCGAGCCACGACCGGATATTCGCGCGCATCGCGCCAGCCGAGATCCCGTAGCGCTCATGCAACGTCGGCAGCGCGCCCGCGGCGAGGTACGCGTCCGGCAGCGCGATCTGCCGGAACGGCACCGTCACCCCGGCCCCGAGCAACGCGGTCGCGACCGCTTCGCCGAGCCCGCCGATCACCGTATGGTTCTCCGCGACGACGACCATGCGCCCTTTCCGTGCGGCCTCGCGGACGAGGGTCGCCGTATCGAGCGGCTTGATCGTCGGTACGTGCAGCACGGCGACATCGACGCGATCGGCTTCGAGCGCCTTCGCCACCTCGAGCGCACGCATCGTCATGATCCCGGACGAGATCAGCAGCACGTCGTTGCCGTCGCGCAGCAGCTTGGCCTTGCCGAGCTCGAAACGGTAATCGTATTCGTCGAGCACGGCCGGCACGTTGCCGCGCAGCAGACGCGCGTACACCGGCCCCTTGTGCGCGGCGATGGCCGGCACCATCTGTTCGATGTCGAGCGCGTCGCACGGGTCGATCACCGTCATGTTCGGCATCGCACGCATCAGCGCGAGATCCTCGGCGGCCTGGTGGCTCGGCCCGTAGCCGGTCGTGAGCCCCGGCAATGCGCAGATCAGCTTCACGTCGAGGTTGTCCTCGGCGATCGCCTGGTGAATGAAGTCGTACGCGCGGCGCGTCGCAAACACCGCATAGGTCGTGACGAACGGCTGCGCGCCTTCGTGCGCGAACCCGGCGGCGGCCCCCATCAGCAGTTGCTCGGCCATGCCCATCTGGTAGTACCGCTCCGGGAACGCCTTCGCGAAGATGTGCAGGTCGGTGTACTTACCGAGATCGGCCGTCATGCCGATCACGTTGGCGTTCGTGCGGGCGAGTTCGGTCAGCGCATGGCCGAACGGCGCGGAGCGGGTCGCCTGCCCTTCCGCGGCGATGGAGGCGATCATCGCCGACGTCTTCAGGCGCGGCTTGTTGTCGGCGGTGCTCATGCGTGTCTCCCTGCTTCGAGTGCGTCGAGCGCGAGTTGCCACTCGTGCGCATCGACCCGGATGAAATGGCTCTTCTCGCGTGCTTCGAGGAACGGCACGCCGCACCCCATCTTCGTGTCGCAGACGATGATGCGCGGCTGCGGCGCGTCGTGCCGGCGCGCATCGTCGAACGCGCGTTTCACCGCGTCGATGTCGTTGCCGTCCACCCGTTGCACGTACCAGCCGAACGCCTGGAGCTTGTCGACCAGCGGCTCGAACGCCATGACCTGGGTCGACGGGCCGTCGGCCTGCTGGTTGTTCACGTCGACGATCGCGATCAGGTTGTCGAGCTTCCAGTGCGCGGCCGACATCAGCCCTTCCCAGATCGCGCCTTCGTCCAGCTCGCCATCCGAGAACAGCGTGTAGACGAACGCATCGGAGCCCTTGCGCTTCAGGCCGAGACACCGGCCGACCGCGATCGTCAGCCCCTGCCCGAGCGAGCCGCCGGACATTTCCATTCCGGGCGTGTAGCTCGCCATGCCGGACATCGGCAAGCGGCTGTCGTCGCTGCCATAGGTTTCGAGTTCCGCGGCCGGCAGGATGCCGGCTTCGAACAGCGCCGCGTACAGCGCGATCGCATAGTGCCCGTTCGACAGCAGGAAGCGGTCGCGCCCTTCCCAGTCGGGATCGTCGGCGCGATAGCGCATCGCGCCGAAATAGGCGACGGCCAGCACGTCGGCGATGTCGAGCGCCTGGCCGACATAGCCCTGCCCCTGCACTTCGCCCATCAGCACGGCGTTTCTTCGGATGCGGTACGCGCGCTCGGCGAGCGTGACCGCTTCATGGATGGTTTCGGTTTCCATCGATCACTCCAGTATCGGGTCGGAAGGAATGCAAATGAATCGGCGGTGATCAGCGGTTCACGGATCGGGGCACGAGGAACACCAGCAGCGCGCCGGCCGTGATCGCGACGGAGATGAACACGAGCCCCGCGGTGGACTTGCCGGTCAGGTCGTTCAGCCAGCCGACGATCGCCGGCGAGAAGAAGCCCGCCAGGTTCGCGAAGCAGTTGACCGCGGCGATGCCCGCCGCCGCCGACATCCCGCCCAGCAACGCGGTCGGCAGCGACCAGAACTGCGACGACGACGCGAGGATGCCGGCGGACGCGATGCTCAGGCACACGATCGATGCGCCGACGCTGCCGAGCATCGGCAACGTGGCGAAGCCCGCCGCCGCGACCAGCATCGGCACCGCGAGATGGAAGCGTCGCTCGCGGCGACGATCCGCGCTGATGCCGATCAGCGGCAGCGCAACGATCGCGCACGCATACGGGATCGCGGTGAACAGACCGACCCACAGCGGATCGGCCACGCCCGCCTTGCGAATGATCGTCGGCAGCCAGAACGTGAGGCCGTACTGCCCGAGCACCACGCAGAAGTAGATCGCGGCCATCAGCCACAGCCGGCGGTCCGCGACGAAGGTCCGAATCGACAGGTGGGCGGTGGTGTGCGCGGCGTCGGCCGACACGTTGCGCGCGAGCAAGGCTTTTTCGGCGTCGGTCAGCCATTTCGCGCCGGCGATGCCGTCGTCGAGATACAGCAGGATCGCGAAACCCAGCACGAACGACGGCAGCGCCTCGAGCAGGAACAGCCACTTCCAGCCGGCCATCGACATCGCGCCGTGCAGCGAATGCATGATCGCGCCCGACAGCGGCCCGCCGATGATCCCGGCGAGCGGAATCGCCATGAAGAACAGCGACAGCGCCTTCGCGCGCCGCGCCGACGGGAACCAGTACGTGAGGTACAGGATCACGCCCGGCGCGAAGCCGGCTTCGGCGACGCCGAGCAGAAATCGCAGCACGTAGAACGCGGTGGGCGACTTGACGAACACGAAGCTCGCCGAGATCACCGCCCAGGTCAGCATGATGCGCGCGAGCCAGCGACGCGCGCCGACGCGATGCAGGATCAGGTTGCTCGGCACCTCGAACAGGAAATAACCGAGGAAGAAGATGCCGGCGCCCATCCCGTAGACCGTCTCGCTGAAACGCAGGTCGTTGAGCATCTGCAGTTTCGCGAAGCCGACGTTGACGCGGTCGAGATACGCGCCGAGGTAGCACAACATCAGGAACGGGATCAGCCGTCGCGCGACCTTCGCGTAGGTGGCCGCTTCGAACGTCCGCGCGTCGTCCCGTTGCAGCATCTCGCCCTCGACGGGCGGTGCGGGGTACTTTGCTCTCATCCTTGTCTCCTGCCATGGCCCCGGGTTGTCCCGGGTGCATGATGGTCGGCGCCGCGCATCGGGCGGCGCCGTTCTCAGTGAATCAGCATCCCGCCGTTGACGTCGAGCGTGATGCCCGTCAGGTAGCTCGACAGGTCGCTCAGCAGGAACAGGCACGCATGCGCGACGTCGGCAGCCTCGCCGAGCCGGCCGAGCGGAATGCCCTTGATGATGTCCTCGCGCATGTCGGGCGTCAGCTTGTCGCCGGTGATGTCGGTCTGGATCAGGCCCGGCGTGATCGAATTGACGCGGACCCGGTCGGCGCCGAATTCGCGCGCCATCGCCTTCGCGAGGCCGAGCACGCCGGCCTTGGCGGCGCTGTAGTGGGGGCCGCCGAAAATGCCGCCGCCGCGTTGCGCGGAGACCGACGACATGCAGACGATGCTGCCGCCGCGCTGCGCCTGCATCGCGGGCAGCACCGCTTGCGACATGTACAGCGTGCCGCGCAGGTTCACGTCGACGATCGCATCGAAGTCGCGCGCCGAGATCTCCAGCGTGCGCACCGGCTGCGTGATGCCGGCGTTGTTCACGAGGCCGTCGATGCGGCCGAAGTGCTCAAGCGTCGCGCGGGCGGCCGCCGCGCATGCGTCGCGATCGGTCACGTCGCAGGCGAGGCCGAGATGGCCGGCGCCGAGTTCGGCGGCGGCCGCTTCCGCGTCGTCGCGGCGCAGGTCGAGGATCGCCACGCGTGCGCCGTGCGCGGCCAGCGCGCGGGCCGTGGCCTTGCCGATCCCGCGCGGCGACGCGGCGCCGGTCACGATGATGGTCCGGTTGTCGAGCAACATCGCTTGTCTCCTGTGTTGATGTGTTGTCCGGAGTGTCGGCTCACCGGGCACCCGCATCAACGCGGAAACGCTCAGCCATAGTTGAGAAAATTTCAGATGACGGCAAGTAGCCGGTGCTGCAGCGCAATATCGCGGGGCGTGCCGCCGGATGGTGCGGTCAACCCGCTTGCTGATGAGCGGCGACTTCCCGCTCGATCCACGCCAGGAAGCGCTTCACGCGCGGCAATTCCGCGTTCTGCCGCGGGTAAACGAGATGATGAGCACCGACTTCGACCGCATGGCGCTCGCCGAACACCGGCACCAGCAGCCCTTGACGGATCTTCACCGACGCGAGCATCAGGCTTTCGAGCGCGATGCCGAGGCCGAGCGCGGCGGTTTCGAGCGACATGTACGAGCGGTCGAACGAGAAGTCGAAGGTTTTCTGCGCCGCCAGCGGCACGCCGGTGCGGCCGAACCACTGCTTCCACTGGACCAGCGGCGTTTCGGAATAGATCAGACGATGGGCGAGCAGGTCTTCCGGCGCGCGCACCGGATGCCGCTCGAGGTACTGCGGCGACGCGAGCGGCGCGATGAACTCGCCGCGCACCGTCTTCACCTCGAGGTTGTCCCAGTTGCCGTAGCCGTGCCGGACGTCGATATCGTAGAAGCCGTTCGAGAACGACACGTTTTCGTACGAGCACGCGAGGTTCAGCTGGATATCGCCGTTCGCCTCCTGAAACGACGACAGCCGCGGCAGCAGCCACATCAGCCCGAAGCTCGGGCTCGAATGCACGCGCAGGATATCGACTTCGGTGCGGCTCGACGCGCGCTCGGTCGCGCGGCTGAGGTCGGCCAGCGAGCCGGTGACGTCGGCCAGGTAGCGTTCGCCGGTCGGCGTGAGGACGAGGCCGCGCCCCGAGCGCTGAAACAGCGGTTGACCGATCTGCGCTTCGAGGTTGCTGAGCTGGTGACTGACGGCGGACGCGGTCAGGCCGAGCTCTTCCGCCGCGCGGTTGACGCTTTTGGTCCGGGCGACGCTTTCGAACGCGATGATGGCCTTGAGCGGCGGAATGCGCATGCTGGAATCCGTTGAAGAGAGCGGGCTCGCGCGGCTGGCCGGCACTGGCGGCAGCGCGGCAGCGCCGGAGCCCTGCCCGCCCAAAAGCGATACGGTACATCAGGAAGCGGCACCGGGACGATCGATTCGCGGCGCGGCCCGCGCTATCCCGGCGGCCCGGAGGCACGCCGAGCCACGCCGACGCCGCCGCACGGGCGACGCGACACGCATGACGCCGGCGGAATCATGCAAAATGCTGCGCATCTGAGTGGCGGAGAGTGACCGGTGGGCATCAATTTCGATTTGACGGACTTGCAGGCGTTTCGCGCGGTCGTGGAAACGGGCAGTTTCCGCAAGGCCGCCGAAGCGGTCAGCCTCTCGCAGCCTGCGTTGAGCCGCCGGATCGACAAGCTCGAGGACGCGCTCGGCGTGCGGCTCTTCGAGCGCACCACGCGCCGCGTCGCGCTCACCACCGTCGGCCGCGTGTTCGCGCAGAGCGCCGAACAACTGCTCGACGATCTCGACGCCGCGCTGCTCGGCATCCGGGACGTGTCGTCGAGCCGCCTGGGCCATGTGACGATCGCCTGCGTGCCGTCGGTCGCCTACTACTTCCTGCCGCCCATCATCGCCCGCTATCATCAGCGCTTTCCGCGCATCCGGGTGAAGCTGCTCGACGCCGGCGCCAACGAGGTGCTGGGCGCCGTCATCAGCGGCGAAGCGGATTTCGGCGTGAGCTTCATCGGCAGCCAGGAGGCGGAGGTCGAGTTCAAGGTGCTGCTCCAGGAGCGGTTCGTCGCCGCCTGCCGCTGCGACCACCCGCTCGCGCGCAAGAAGCGCGTCACCTGGAACGAGCTTTACGAGCACGACTACGTGTCCGTGGACAAGACGTCCGGTAACCGCCTGCTGCTCGACCAGGCCTTGGCGGCCGTCGCGCCGCGCACGCCGAGCGTGTGCGAGGCGCGCCACGTCACGACACTGCTCGGGCTGATCGAGGCGGGGCTCGGCGTCGCCGCGGTGCCGTCGATGGCGATGCCGGGCCATGACCACCCTGTCCTCACGAGCGTGCCGCTCGTCGAGCCGGCCGTGAAACGGCGGGTGGGCATCGTCAAGCGGCGCGGGCGCTCGCTGACGCCGGCCGCCGAGGCGTTTCACCGGATGATCGTCGACGCGAAGCGCGGCGACGCCGCCGGCAACGGCACATCGGCATGACGACGACGGAACGGAAACGAAGGAACACCGCATCGTGAGGGCGGCCCGGCTGTTCAAATCGCTTTACGTGCAGGTCCTGCTCGCGATGATCGTCGGCATCGGCATCGGTCACGTGTGGCCGGCGGCGGGCGCGATGCTCAAGCCGCTCAGCGACGCGTTCGTCGCGCTCGTGAAGATGACCATCGCACCGATCGTCTTTTGCACGATCGTGTCGGGCATCACGTCGTTGTCGAACGGGCAGGCGATCGGCCGCACGATCGTGCGTTCGCTCGCGCTGTTCTATCTGTTGACGGCCGCCGCGCTCGCGTTCGGGCTCGTCGTCGCCTACGTGCTGCGACCGGGCGCCGGCATGCACATCGACGTCCATCATCTGGATGCGAGCATCCTCGCACCGTATGCGAAGCATGCAGAGCCGCGCAGCCTGGTCACGTTCGCGCTCGGCATGATTCCGGACACGATGCTCGGCGCATTCGCCTCGGGCGAAGTGCTGCCGGTGCTGCTGCTGTCGCTGCTGTTCGGCTTCTCGCTGAATGCGCACCCGCGCGCCGCGCGGCCCGTGCTCGCGCTAATCGACGGCATCGCCCAGGTCGTCTTTCGCGTGCTCGCGATGATCATGCGGCTCGCGCCGCTCGGCGCATTCGGCGCGATGGCGTTTACGGTGGGCCGCTTCGGCATCGGTTCGGTCGGCTCGCTGGCGAAGCTGATGGTGTCCTTCTACGTGGCCTGCGCGCTGTTCGTCGCGCTGGTGCTCGCCCCGCTCGCGCGACTGCACGGCTTCGCGCTGTGGCGGCTGTTGCGCTACCTGCGCGAAGAGTTGCTGATCGTGCTCGCGACCTCGTCCACGGAGCCGGTCCTGCCGCGCCTGATCGTCAAGCTGGAAGCGCTCGGCTGCGACAAAGGCGTCGTCGGGCTCGTGCTGCCGGCCGGCTATTCGTTCAATCTGGACGGGACCGCGATCTACCTGACGCTCGCGGCGCTGTTCATCGCGCAGGCCTGCGACGTCCCGCTTTCCGCGCCGCAGGTCGCGACGATGCTCGCGATCATGCTGGTCACGTCCAAAGGGGCGGCCGGCGTGTCCGGCAGCGGACTCGTCGCGCTGGTCGCGACGCTCGCCGTGACGCCCGACCTGCCCGTCGCCGGGGTCGCGCTGCTGGTCGGCATCGATCGCTTCATGTCGGAGGCGCGCGCGCTGACCAGCGTGATCAGCAATGCGTGCGCGGTGATCTTCGTGTCGTCGTGGGAAGGTGCGTGCGATCGTGCGCGTCTCGCGCAGCGGCTCGCGGCGGCCGGGCCGGCGTTGACGAACGGGGCCGATGAAAACGGTGCCGCGGCAGACGGCGGCGGTGACAGCGACGGGAAGACGGTCTGATACGCGCCCGCCCGTCGCTCGGGCTCAATGCGCGGAAACGGAATCCAGGCCGGTCGATTTCACGTCGGCCTGCACGTCGGGCGACGCGAGATAGTCGAGCAGCGCCTTCGCTTCCTTCGGATGCTGGGCGCCGACCGGGATGCCGGCGGCGAAGCGCGTGACGGACTGCAGCGATTCGGGAATCTTGCCGACGAAAGTCGCCCCCTTGACGGGCAGCAGCTCGCTGACCTGCTGGAAGCCGATTTCGTAGTCGCCGTTCGCGACGACCGACGCCACCGGAATCCGCGGAATCATCTTCGCCTTCGACTTCACCTGCTCCTCGACGCCGAGCTTCTTGAACAGCTCACGTTCGATGTACACGCCGCTCGCGCTGTCCGAGTAGGCGATCGATTTCGCGTGCAGCAGCACCTGCTTGAGCCCTTCCGCGGTGCTGATGTCGGGTTTCGCCGCGCCGTCGCGCACGACCATGCCGATGCGCGAGTCGGCCAGATCGACGCGGGAATCGGGGATGACCTTGCCCTGCTTGATCAGATCGTCCAGCGCGTAGCCGACCATGATCACGGCGTCGGCGGGCTCGCCGCGCGCGAGCCGGTTCGGAATCGCTTCGGGCGACTTGCCCATCGACGGGCCGAGCGCGGTCGCGAGCGTATTGCCCGTCGTGGACGCGAACCGCGGGCCGAGCACCTTGTAGGCGGCGGTGAAACCGCCCGAGCTCATCACGTGCAGCTCGGCGGCCTGTACGTTGGCCGCCACCGCCGCGGTGGCGACGAGCGCGGTCGCGCAGCATTTCAGGAACAGATTTCTCATGGTCGTGGTCGTGCGAATACGTGGGTGGGGATGAACGTTCCGGCCGGGCCGGGCCTCAATGCGCCGGCGTCAACGTCGCGGCGCGGCGACGATAGAGCGCGAACGTCGCGAGCAGCGCGCACACCGCGGCGAAGCTCATCCAGTAGCCCGGTGCGGCCTTGTCGCCCGTCATGTGAATGAGCCCGGTCGAGATGGCCGGCGTGAAGCCGCCGAACACGGCCGTCGCGAGGCTGTAGGCGAGCGAGAAGCCCGCGACGCGCACCTGCACCGGCATCACTTCGGTGAGCGCGACGACCATCGCGCCGTTGTACATGCCGTACATGAACGACAGCCAGAGCAGCACGAGCAGCATGTTGACGAACGACGGCGCATGCGCGAGGAACGACAGCGCCGGGTAAGCGGTCACGACGGTGAGCATCGTCATGCCGACCAGCAGCGGCCGGCGGCCGATCCGGTCGGACAGCGCCCCGCCGATCGGCAACCACACGAAGTTCGACACGCCGACGCAGAGCGTGACGAGCAGGCTGTCGGCGGTGCTCAGATGCAGCACCGTCTTGCCGAAGGTCGGCGCGTAGACGGTGATCAGGTAGAAGCTCGTGGTGGTCATCGCGACCAGCATCATGCCGGCGACCACGACGCCCCAGTTCTGGACCAGCGTGCCGAACACCTCCTTCATGCCCGGACGATGCTTGCGCGCCTTGAACTCCTGGGTTTCCTCCAGATTGCGGCGCAGCATGAAGATGAACGGCACGATCATGCAGCCGACGAAGAACGGCACGCGCCATCCCCACGCCGCGATCTGCGAGGCGCTCAGCCACTGATTGAGCGCGAAGCCGAGGGCCGCCGCGATGACGATCGCCACCTGCTGGCTCGCCGATTGCCAGCTCGTGAAGAAGCCCTTGCGGCCCGGCGTTGCCAGCTCGGCGAGATAGACCGACACGCCGCCCAGCTCGGCGCCCGCGGAGAAGCCCTGCAGCAGCCGGCCGATCAGCACGAGCACGGGCGCCAGCAGCCCGATCGTCGCGTAGCCCGGCACGAACGCGATCAGGATGGTGCCGCTCGCCATGATGGACAGCGTGACGATCAGGCCCTTGCGGCGGCCGACCTCGTCGATGTACGCGCCCAGCACGATCGCGCCGAGCGGCCGCATCAGGAAGCCGGCGCCGAACACGGCGAAGGTCATCATCAACGATGCGAATTCGCTTTGCGCGGGGAAGAAGACGTTGGCGATCTGCGTGGCGTAGAAGCCGAACAGGAAGAAGTCGAACTGCTCGAGAAAGTTGCCGGCCGTGACGCGAAAGATCGCGGCGGCCTTCGAGCGTTCGGCCGGAAGGCTGGACGAGGGGTGCATCTGGGTGTCTCCTGAAAATCCTGGAATACGCGGGAGGGGCTGATCGATTGTCGTTTTCCGGCATGTTGGCGCGGTATCGATCAAACGATAAGTGCGATTTTCGGAACGATTGATGCAGGCTGGTTATCAATCGAAAGCGACCCGCGCGGGTCCGGACGGTGAGCGGGCCGTATCGCGGCATGGCCGCACACGTTTGCGTCGCCGCGCCGGGCCGATGCCGTCGACGGGCGGTCGATGAGCGGTCATGTCGGCCTCGATTTTTTGTTAACCGTGCCGTTAACCCTGACTGGACCCGCGCCGGCGCAAATGCAGCCGGCATCTCAAAACGAGCGCGAGCATGCCCGCATTCACTTCGATCGAGAAAATCGCCGACTGGGCCGGACGCCACCCGTTCGTCGTCGGCGCGTTGGGCACGCTGATGTCGCTGGCGGCACTCGGGATCAGCGCGGTGACGCTGTGGGTCGCGCGCAGCGAAGTCATCGAGCACGCGCATGAGACGTCGCGCAACGTCGCGGCCGTCCTGGCGAGTCAGATCGCGAGGACGGTCGAAACGTCGAACAACGCGCTGGTCGCGTTGGCCGCCGATCTCGGCAAGCCGGCGGTACAGCGGATGGACGTCGGGTTGCGGCACGACCTGCTGTTCGAGCGCACCGCGGCGCAATACATGACCGGCATGGGCGTGACCGACCGGCGCGGCCGCCTCATTGACGGGTGCTGCAGCACGACCCATCGCTGGGACTTCGCCGATCGCGACTACTTCAAGGTCCATCGCGATGCGGACAACGTCGGGCTCTACGTCTCCCAGCCCTATCGCGCGCGCTCGCGCGGCGGCAAGGAATCCATCGCGCTGTCGCGGCGCATCGAGCGGCCGGATCATACGTTCGACGGGATCGCGGTCGTCGCCGTCGATCTCGCTTACTTCGAGCAGTTGCTGTCCCGCCTCGATGTCGGGCCGAACGGCGTCAGCGCGATCGTGCGCGCGGACGGCACGATCCTCGCGAGAAACCCGTCGTTGAACGACGGCCAGATGAACCTCCTGCGCCGCTCGAAATCCTTCCAGCGGATGGTGAACAGCGAATCGGGCTTCTATCCCGCGCGTTCGAGCATCGACGGCATCGTGCGGCTGTACACCTACCAGCGGATACCGGGCACCCCGCTGATCGCGGTCGTCGCGCCGGCCGAAAACGACGTGCTGGCCGGCATTCGGCGCCTGTCGTGGACGGTCGGCGTGTCGGCGTCCGTGATCGGCGCGTCGTTCTGCGCGGTGGTCTGGCTGCTGGCCTTCGCGTTGCGCGACAACTTCCGCAAGCAGACGCTGCTCACCGATCTCACGCGTACCGATCCGTTGACCGGATTGCGCAATCGTCGCGCGCTCGATACCGCACTGGCCGACGAATGGGAGCGGCTGCAGCGCGGCAGCGGCGGCAGCCTGTCGGTGCTGTTCATCGACGCCGATCACTTCAAGCAGTACAACGACCAGCACGGGCACGCGCAGGGCGACACCGCGCTGCGTTTTCTCGCCGAATGCATCCGCGCGCATACGCGGCGGCGCGGCGACCTCGCTGCGCGCTACGGCGGCGAGGAATTCGTCGCGGTGTTGCCGGATACGGACGAAAACGGCGCCGCGCAGGTCGCCGAAGCGATTCGCCGGGAAGTCGAAGGCAACCGGCTCGTCGGGTTTGCGGAAACCGTGCCGCCTTTCACCGTCAGCATCGGCTGTGCGACCGGTCGGCGCGCGCGGCACGCGTCCATGCTCGCGCTGTCGCACCAGGCGGACATGGCGCTCTACCGCGCGAAGCGCGAAGGCAGGAACCGCGTGTGTTGCGCGCAGCCGGACGCGGTGTGAAAGCCGCGGTTCGATCGGGACGGGTGGCGTGGCATGCGCCCTTGCCGATCGCGACGGCCGCCCGCTCGGGACATCGCGATGCGCGCCGCCGTGGCCGTTTCACTGCCCGGGTTCGATATACGCGGCCAGTTCTTCCGGCTCGCCTGACGGAAACGCGTCCTTCAGGTGATCGAGAAACGCGGACACGCGTGCGCTCAATAATCGCCTGGACGGATACAGCGCCCACAGGGCGATATCGGACCCCGGTACGTCGCCCCAACTGACGAGCGTGCCGGCAGCCAGATCGCGGCTCACGAGCGAGATCGGGAGGCACGCGGCGCCCAGGCCGAGGCGGACCGTATCGCGCACCATGCTCAGCGACGACAGCCGCGCCACCGGTTCGACCGGGATGCGCGCCGTGCCGGCCGGGCCGGTGACTTCCCATGCAGTGCGCGTATCGTTCGCGCCGCGCACCACGGCCGGTGCCGGCGTGGGCACGTCGCCGCCGGGCCGCGCCAGCCCCGGCTTCGCGACGACGACCAGCCGGTCGCGCAGGATCACGCGCCCGATCAGGCTCTCGTCGGGGTCCGGGTTCACGCGGATCACGAGGTCGTACCCTTCCTCGATCATGTCGACCGGCCGGTCTTCCGTCGTCACCTCCAGCCGGACGTCCGGGTATCTCAGCGCGAACGTCGCCACCAGCCTCCCCATCGCGAACTGGGAAAACAGCATCGGCGCGCTGATACGCAGCCGGCCGCGCGGCCGCTCGCTCCCCGCTGCAATCGCCGACGCGCTGTCGGCCAGTTCCGCGAGCAGCGCGCCCGTGCGCTCGTAGAGCGCGCGCCCTTCCTGCGTGAGCTTCACGCCGCGCGATCCGCGCTCGAACAGGCGCAGCGACAGACTGTTCTCCAGTTCCGCGACGCGGCGCGACAGCGTCGCCTTCGGGCGAGCCGCGACCCGCGCGGCTTCCCCGAAGCTGCCATGGCGGGCGACGAGATTGAAATCGGCGAGAGCGAGCAGGTCCATGCGTTCCACCAGTGAGACGACATGTCTATTTATCACATCTTCCGGATCGTGTGTGGATCACTTAACTTAGGTAGGCAGTCAACCCGACCATTACCTCAGGAGTGAACATCATGACCATTCTCGTTACCGGCGCCACCGGCCGTATCGGCCGCCAGCTCGTCCGTCAACTCGTCGATCGCGGCGCCGACGTGCGCGTGCTGGTGCGCGATCCGGCCAAGGCCGATTTTCCGGCGGCCGTGACCGTCGCGCAGGGCGACATGCTCGACGTCGACGCGCTGCGGGCGGCCTTCTCCGGCGTGCGCACGCTGTTCCTGCTCAACGGCGTGGCGGGCGACGAATTCACGCAGGCGCTGATCGTGCTGAACCTGGCCCGCGAAGCGGGTATCGAGCGCGTCGTCTATCTGTCGGTCCTGCACGCCGACCGCTTCGTGAACGTGCCGCACTTCGCGGTGAAATTCGGCGCGGAGCGGATGATCGAGCAGATGGGCTTCAGCGCGACGATCCTGCGGCCCGCGTATTTCATGGACAACGATGCGACGGTCAAGGACGTGATCGTCGGGCACGGCGTGTACCCGATGCCGATCGGCGGCAAGGGCATCGCGATGATCGACGCGCGCGACATCGCGGAAGTCGCGGCGCTCGAGTTGATCCGCCGCCACGATGCGCCCGGCAAGCTGCCGGTCGAGACCCTCAATCTCGTCGGGCCCGACACGCTGACCGGCCCGCAACTGGCGTCGATCTGGTCGGACACGCTCGGCCGCCCGGTTGCCTATGGCGGCGACGATCCGACGCCGTTCGAAGACAATTTCGCGACATTCATGCCGAAATGGATGGCGTACGAAATGCGGCTGATGGCCGAACGCTTCGTCAGCGACGGGATGGTGCCGGAGGCCGGCGACGTCGAGCGGCTGACCGCGATCCTCGGCCGCCCGCTGCGGACGTATCGTGACTTCGTGGCGACGCTCGTGCGTTGAGCGGGATGCGACGCACTCATGCGCCGCGCGGCAGTGCAGGGAGTCGCCGAGCGGTTGAACCGGCGGCGTGCGCGGCCGGTTCGCCGCGACCGCCATACTGTTGCCGGCGACAGCGGTCACGCGGCCGCGCCCCTGGCGTCCGGATCGGGCGGGAGCCGGACACCAGGTCGGGCCCGCTACAACATCGCCTGACTGACCAGCCCGTACAGCCCGACTACCGGGTCGGCCGCGCCCTCGTGTGCCGCGGCCGGCGCATTGCGAACCATCTTCGAACAGGTATCCACCTGCTTCAGTCCCTGTTCGCTCAGCCACGCCGGCAAACTGCTCCCGTCAGGCACATCGATCCGCACGAATTCGCCGTCCCGTTTCGTCAGCCAATAGCCGATCAGCGCCTTCGCATGCGCATCGTCGCCCGAACGCGGCGCAACCACCGGGCCGACCACGTAACCGCGGCCGAAGCGCCGCAGCACCGAAAACCCGACGACCTCGCCGTCGCGTTCGAGCACGACGCTTTCTCCCCGCGCCTGCAACGCGGACAACAGCGCTTCGCGCTCAAGGCCGGACGCACGCGCGTCGAGTTCGACGAGACGCGGCCAGTCGGCCGGCGATCCGGCGCGCAGCCGCTCGCCATCGGGCACGGCTACCGCGGCGGGCCGATCCACGTTCCCCTGATACTGGCTCAACGATCCGCACACGTTGAATCCCAGTTTCTCGTAGAGCGGCCGACCGGCCGGCGTCGCATGCAGAAACGTGATGCGCGGCCCCAGCTCATCGAGGAGCGTCTCCATCAGTTTGCGGCCGATTCCCCGCCCCTGATGCGCGTCGGAGACGATCACGTGCCCGATCGCCGCGCGATCCGCACCGTACTTCCAGCACATCGCCGTGCCGATGACCACGCCGTTTTCCTCGGCCGCGAACGCGATCGACGTGTCGGCGGAAAACTGCCAGTCTTCCGCCCGGAACGGCCAGCGCAGCGCCATGGAAAGCGCATGGGCAGCGGGGACGTCCTCTGCGGTGAATCTGCGGTAGTGAAGCGCGGACGTCGCGCCGCGCTCCTTCACTTCATGTTCCTGGGTCATCAAGCAGTCCGTCTAAATGGTGTTTTCGTGCGACACGGCACGTCAGAAAAATGCGCAGTGACCACATCGAAGCGGCTAAAAATTGCACGGCGCTCCCCGGCTGGCATGAATGCCCGACGATCAGGAAGCACGCCGTTCCCGGACCTGACGCCCGATCAACCAGACATCAGCCGGTTTCCACGCCGCTCCGAAGCATCACGCCGATCGCGTGAAGTAATGCTGCGCCAACGCGACCCAATACCGGACGCCGGCCGGAATGATGTCGTCGTTGAAGTCGTATTTCGGGTGATGCAGCGCCGGTGAGGCCGCGCCATCCTGCGCATTGCCGATCAGCACGTACGCGCCCGGCCGCTCCTCCAGCATGAAGCCGAAGTCCTCGGACGTCATGTTCGGCGGCACGTCGGGAGACAGGCGCTCGTCGCCGAACGT
This sequence comes from Burkholderia sp. E168m15, assembly GCF_016586105.1. NCBI lineage: Bacteria > Pseudomonadati > Pseudomonadota > Betaproteobacteria > Burkholderiales > Burkholderiaceae > Burkholderia > Burkholderia sp. E168m15. Next base: position 17,353 of record NZ_BCPO01000207.1, on the reverse strand, counting down.
ATCGCGAATCACCGCTTCGCACAGCGCCGTCTCGGCCGGCGTGTTGACCGTCGCCGGGTAGTACTGGAAAAACTCCACGTCGACCTGCGCCCCATAGGCCCCCGCGAGCCCTTCGCACGCGAGCCGAACGTCGCGCTGCAGCTTCTGCTGCAAGGCCGACGACAGCGTGCGGATCGTGCCGCGCAGCTCGGCGGTGTCGGGAATCACGTTGTCCGTCGTGCCCGCATGAAACATGCACACGGAAATGACCGCGGGGTCGACGGGGTCCTTGTGCCGCGCGGCGATGGTCTGACACTGCAGCACCATCGAGCACGCGAGCGGCACCGGATCGATGCCCAGATGTGGCTGCGCCGCGTGCGCACCCTTGCCCGTCACCGTGATCCTGAAGCGCGAGCCCGCGGCCATGATCGCGCCGGTGCGCAACCCGAAATGCCCGGCCGGCAACCCGGGCCAGTTGTGCATGCCGAATACCGCTTCCGTCGGGAATTGCTCGAACAGCCCGTCGTCGATCATCCTGCGCGCGCCCGCGCCGCCCTCTTCGCCCGGCTGAAACACGAAATGGACGGTGCCGGGCAACTGCGGCAATTCCTTCAGCACGCGCGCGGCGCCGAGCAACATCACGGTATGGCCGTCGTGGCCGCACGCATGCATGATCCCGTGCGAGCACGACGCATGCGCGAAGTCGTTGGCTTCGTGGATCGGCAACGCGTCCAGGTCGGCGCGCAACACGATGCCGCGGCCCGGATCGGCGCCGGGCAGGCTCGCGACCACGCCCGTGCCACCCAGCCCGCGCGACACCGCGTAACCGAGCGCTTCGAGCTCGCGGGCGACGACGTCGGCCGTCCGGTGTTCCTCGAATCGCAACTCGGGATGCGCATGCAGGTCGCGGCGCAGCTTCGCCCAGTGCGCACGGTGCGCGTTCAACGACGTGTCGGGGATGATGGCGTTTTCCAATCTCGGCACCCTTGCAAAGCCAACCGGTTCAAATCACGACTGCCGCATCGCGCGCGGCAGCCGCCTCAATCATAAAAGCCCAGGACAGACTTGACCTCCATATACTCCGCCATTCCTTCGATCCCGTACTCGCGGCCGTTGCCCGACTGCTTGTATCCACCGAACGGCGCCTGAGGGTCCCATGCCGGGTAGTTCAGATGCACCTGCCCGGCCTGGATACGCGCGGCCACCGCCCGCACGCGCGCCATGTCGGTGCCCTGCACGTGCGCGCCGAGCCCGTATACCGTGTCGTTCGCGATCGCGATCGCTTCTTCCACGGTGTCGTAAGGCAGGATCGCGAGCACCGGGCCGAAGATCTCCTGCTGCGCGATCGCCATGTCGGTGCGCACGTCGGAGAAGATCGTCGGCCGCGCATAGAAGCCTTTGTCGAGGCCCGCCGGCCGGCCGGGGCCGCCGGCGATCAGCTTCGCGCGTTCGTCGATGCCCACGTCGATCATCTGCGCGACCCGCCCGAACTGCGCGCGATTGGCGAGCGGCCCGTGCGTGGTGGCCTCGCCGAACGGATCGCCGACGACGAGCGTTTGCATCGCCGCGACGGCCAGTTCCTCGACCGCACCGAGCACGGCGCGCGGCACGATCATGCGGGTCGGCGCGCTGCACGATTGCCCCATGTTGCGGAACGCGGCGGCCACGCCCGGCGGGATCGCCCGCGACAGGTCCGCATCCGGCAACACGACGTTAGGCGACTTGCCGCCCAGCTCCTGCGCGACGCGCTTGACGGTCGTCGCCGCCGCCTGCGCGACGAGCACGCCGGCGCGCGTCGAGCCGGTGATCGACACCATGTCGACTTCCGGATGCGACGACAGCGCGGCCCCCACCGTTTCGCCGCTGCCGCTCACGAGGTTGAATACGCCGCCGGGCACGCCCGCGTCGGCGACTACTTCCGCGAACAGCAACGCGCTGAGCGGCGACAGCTCGCTCGGCTTCAGCACCACCGTGCAGCCTGCCGCGAGCGCCGGCCCGACCTTCGCGGTGATCTGATAGATCGGCCAATTCCACGGCGTGATCAGCGCGCATACGCCGATCGGCTCGCGGGCGATCGCGGTCGTCCCGCGCCGCTCGACGAACGGGTAGCTCGCGAGGTTGTCGCGTGCAACGCGAATGTGTTCGGCCGCGAGCGGCACGTGCGCGCCGCGTGCATAGCCGATCGGCGCGCCCATCTCCAGCGCGAGCGCCGTGGCGAACAGCTCGGCACGTTCCAGGATCAACGCATGGATGCGGTCGAGCAGCGCCGCGCGTTCCTGCGGCGACGTCGCGGACCAGCGGTCGAACGCATTGCGCGCGGCCTGCACCGCGCGGTCGGCGTCGCGCGCGCTGCCGAGCGGGATCTCGCACAGCGTGTCCTCGGTGGACGGGCTGATGACGGCAAACCGCTCGCCGCCTTCGGGCAGCACCCACTCGCCGTCGATGAAGAAGCGATCGAGCCTTCCGGCTTGCATCAGGTGAACAACAGGGGAATTCATTGCAAGGGGTCCTTGAGTCGATACCGTGCGCCGACGCACGGCGAAAGCCACGATGGGCCGAGGCAGCGGCCGGAGCGCGTCGCAGCCGCCCGGCTAGAAATCCGCGACCTTGCCCCAGGCGGACTCGCTGAACCGGCCGGGCCGGTACGGCGTCGGGTCCACGAACGGCTCCGCACCGGACGCGAGATCGGCGATCAGGTGCCCGGCGCCCGGGCCGATCCCGAAGCCGTGCCCCGAGAAGCCCGCCGCGAGGATCAGCCCCGGCACGCCCGGCACTTCGCCAATGCCCGGCACGCCGTCCGGCGTGCTGTCGACGAAGCCGGCCCATGCGTGCGTGATCGTCGCCTCGCGCAGCTCAGGCAACAGTTCGGACGCGCGGCGGTACGTTTCGGCGACCGTCGACATGTCGGGCTTCGGATCGAGAATGCGCACCGCTTCCATCGGCGTCGGCGCATCGAGGCGCCAGCGCTTCAACGTTTCATGACCGCCGCGTACGCCTTCGAGGCCGCCCGGCAGCAGGTTGCGCCAGCGCTTCGCGAACATCGGCACGAATTGCGGCGCGAAGCGCAGGAACTGCGGCGTCGGGTCCACGCGCGCGCGGCCGCTGATCGCCAATGCATAGCGTCCGTCGCAGCGGCGCGTGATGGACACGCCGGACGTGTACATCGCACCCGGCAGCGGCGTGTCGACGGGCGATACGCTCAGGATCGACTGACGGATCGACGCCTGCGGAAAGCGGATGCCGAGCTGGCGGCAGAACGACGACGCCCATGCGCCGCCGGCCATCACGGCCGTCCGGGTCTTGATGACGCCGGCCTCCGTGACGACGCCAGCGACACGGCCGCCTTCGAGCTCGATACCGCGCGCCGCGCAGTGCTGGTGGACGCTGCCGCCCAGCTTGATCAGCGCGGCGGCCACGGCCGGCGCGGCCTTGCCGGGGTCGGCCGTACCGTCGGTCGGCGAAAAGACGCCGCCCTTCCACTGCCGCCCGGTCGCCCGTCCGCGCTCGGCGGCCTGCTTGCTGTCGAGCATGTACGTGGTCACGCCCGCGGTCTTCGCGAATTCGCCCCAGCTGGCCCAGCGGGACAGCTCGGCTTCGTCATTGCTGAGATACAGCAGCCCGCAGCGATGAAAGCCCGTGTCTTCTCCGGATTCGGCGGCGAATCGTTCCCACAGATCAATGCTCTTGCTCGCCATCGGCAACTCGCGCGCATCGCGGTTCTGCTGCCGGCACCAGCCCCAGTTGCGGCTCGACTGTTCGGCGCCGATGCGCCCCTTCTCGACGAGCGCGACCGACAGCCCGCGCCGGGCCAGATAGTAGGCGGTGAAGACGCCGATGATGCCGCCGCCGATCACGACGACGTCGGCCGCGGCCGGCGGCGTGGACAAGGTTTCGATATGACGCAGCGGAGGGGACATGCTCAGTCTCGTTCGGTGGAAGGTTTGACGTTCTGCATCACGTAGAACTTCGCCACGCGTTCGCTGCTTTCCCACCCGATCGACGCGCCGCGCGGCACGAACAGCGCATCGCCGGCACCGACCGACTGCACGCTGCCGTCGGGCGCCGCGAAGCGGACGCCGCCGTCCAGCAGGAACATGAACTCGTTGGCGCGATGCGGCCGGACGATCCGGTGATACGGCGTCGAATCCCACGTGCCCGCGCAGTATCCGGCTGCGTCGTCGGTGAACACGTTGTCGCTGCGGCATTGCGGCGCGGGGCCGAGCAGCACCTCGGCCGGCAGCGTGGCGGACGGCTTGAAATCCGCGTCGGCGTACAGCGCAAAGACGCCTTGTTTCGTCGGGGTCGCGCACGCTGCCGAGCAGAACGTCAGCAGCACGGGCGATGGCGCCGCGATGCGCAGCGCGGTGCCGCAACCGATCACGGCGCCTTGCCCCGGGCCGACCACCAGCGGTGCGGCCCCGGCCGCTTCGAGCGTCAGCTCGCCTTCGACGACGACGAGAGTTTCGATGTGCGGAAAGCTCGACACGTCCAGCTCGCCGGCGAAGCGGATACGCCCCGCGGCCATCGCGTCGGGGCCTTCCCACGCGATCTCGCGATGCGACGCGAACGGATCGCTCGCGCCGAACGCCTGCTTGCGGAATGCGGTGGAAGAAGGTGCGCCGTCGGCCCGGTGCAACACGAAAACTGCGGTCATTTCTGCTCCTGTGCAGTGCGTGGCGGCCTGGTTCAACGCCGTCACGCGATATCGGAAATCGTCGTTCGCCGGCTCTCCGGCCGGAAAATCGTCAGCGGGGCATGTCGTCCATGCGTGCGCTTACGCCGCGTGGCACGACGCTTCGCGGCGTTCGGTGCGCAGGCGCGTCGACGGTGTTCGTACCGGTGCGCCGCCGGTTCGGGCAACCACGTAATCGCGCGGCGTGATGCCGAGCACGCGCCGGAAATGCCGGCACAGATGGCTCTGATCGAAGAAGCCGACGTCGGTCGCGACGACCGACGGCGCGAGACCGGCGCGCAACAGGTCCTGCGCCCGCCGTATCCGCACGAGACACAGATACCGGTGCGGCGACAGCCCGGTTTCGCTGCGAAAGCGCGCGGTGAAACGCGACACGCTCAAGCCGGCCACCGCCGCGAGCGTGTCGAGGTTCAGCGGCTGCGCGAACGACGCGTCGATCGTGCGCAGCACGTCGCCGATCGCCGGCGAGACGGGCCGCGCGACACGCGGCGAACCAACGAATTGCACTGTCATATCGAGTTCTCCCCGCGCTCGCTTCAATGCAGGAAATCCTGCATCCGGTAATACGCGCCGACGAGCGGCAGGAACCACGCGTGTCCGAAATGGCCCGGTATCGCCGGCCATTCGAGCTCGCGCCACGGGTTCGACGCGGCCGCGCCATACAGCACGTCGGCCATCACGCGGCCCATGTGCACCGACATCTGCACGCCGTGGCCGCTGTAGCCCATCGAGTAATAGAGTCCGTCGTGCTGGCCCGCGCGCGGCAGCCGGTCGGCGGTGATGTCGACCAGCCCGCCCCAGCAGTAGTCGAGGCGCACGTTGGCCAGCTCGGGGAAATAGCCGGCCATGCCGGCGCGCAGGATGTCGCCGCTCTTCGCATCGGAGCGCGGGCTCGACATCGCGAAACGCGCGCGTCCGCCGAACAGCAGCCGGTTGTCGGGCGTCACGCGGAAGTAGTTGCCGATCTGGCGCGACGTCACGTACGCACGGCGATGCGGAAACAGCCGGTTCAACTGCGCGTCGGGCAGCGGCTCGGTCACGACGATGAAGCTGCCGACCGGCGCGATGCGTCGCCGGAACCACGCGAACGGCCCGTGCTGCGACGCACCGGTCGCGACCAGCACGCGGTCGGCGACGATCGTGCCGCGGGCGCAGGTAATTCGGTGGCGCTCGCCGTCGAGCCGGTCGAGCTGCGTGACGGCCGCGTGCTCGTACACACGTGCGCCGGCCCGCACGGCCGCTTGCGCGAGGCCGACGCCGAACTTGCCCATGTGCATCTGCGCGCCGTTGCGCTGCAGGAGCCCGCCGTAGAAACCGTCGGACGCGATTTCATCGCGGATTCGCGACGGCTCGATCAGTTCGATATCGGGATCGACGTCGCGCCGCAACGCGTCGAAGGTCTTTTCGAGCCCCGCGAAATGCTGCGGTTTCGCGGCGAGCTTCAGCTTGCCCGCCCGCCGGAAATCGCAATCGATCGCCTGTTCGGTCACGATCGTCTCGACGCTCTTCACCGCGCTTTCGTAGGCGCGATAGAACTGCTTCGCGGGCTCGGCGCCGATGCGCGCGGCCAGCGACGCGTAGTCCTGCGCGACGCCCGTATTGCACTGGCCGCCGTTGCGGCCGGACGCTTCGCCGGCGACTTGCGCGGCTTCGAGCACGACCACCGAGACGCCGCGCTGCGCGAGCGCGAGCGCCGCCGACAAGCCGGTGAAACCGCCACCGATCACGACCACATCGGCCCGCCCCTCGACGGGCCCAACGCTGCCGTCGCGAAACGCGGGGCGGGTATCCAGCCAGTACGATTCCAGTTTCATCGGATCCTTCTTTTGCATGCCTGCAACGACGATCGGCGACCGTTCAATGAGAATCATTTAATCACCGTCAAAAACCGCAGTTGCCGCGTATTCGCGCGCGGCACGCGTACAAATCGCCGTTTTGCGCGACCGCCGCAGCAGACTATGCGGCGGCCCGTTCACCGCACCGCGCGATGAACGGTTCGCGCGCCACGCACTACGGTTGCACCGGCGTGACGCCGGCCGGCACCGGCTCCGCCTGGAAACTCGCGAGATCCTCCTCGCTGCGATGGCACAGCACCTGCGCGCCGTTGCCGAGCGTGCGCAGCGACGGGGCCGTCCGGTTGCACACGCCGTCCACCCGCATCGCGCAGCGCGACAGGAACGGACACAGCTCGTCCTCGTGCTCGCGCTCGCCGATCGGCACCAGCGGCCGGTGGCAACGCTCGGCCGCATCGTCGAGCCAGCCCGCGCGCAGTTCCGGCGCGGACGACACCAGCAAGTGCGAATACGGGTGATAAGGCGGCGCGCACAGCGCGTCGCGACTGCCCGTCTCCACGCGGCGGCCCGCATACAGCACGACGATGTCGTCGCTGATCGCGCGCACCTTCGCGATGTCGTGCGTGATGAACACGTACGACACGCCGAGCTTCGCCTGCAGGTCGCGCAGCAGCTCGATGATCGCGGCGCCGACGACGGTGTCGAGCGCCGACGTGACCTCGTCGCACAGGATCAGGTCGGGCTCGGCCGCGAGCGCGCGCGCGAGGTTCACGCGCTGCTTCTGCCCGCCCGACAGTTCGCCGGTACGCCGCGACGCCACCGCCGGCGGCAGCCGCACGAGCTCGAGCAGTTCCGCGACGCGCTGGCGTGCACGCGCGCCCTTGATCCCGTGATAGAACGCCAGCGGCCGCGCGAGCGTGCGCTCGACGGTATGCACCGGGTTGAGCGCGGTATCGGCGTTCTGGAACACGATCTGCACGCGGCGATGCTGCTCCTTCGTCCGTTTGCCGATATCGCGCGCGAGCGGCTCGCCGTCGAGCAGGATCGCGCCGCCGGTCGCCGGCACGAGGCCCGCGATCACCTTCGCGAGCGTCGTCTTGCCGGAGCCCGATTCGCCGATCACGCCGACCGTCTGCCCGCGCCCGATGCGCAGGTCGACTTCATGCAGGATCACTTTCGCGGGCCAGCCGTTCGCGGCGCGGCCGCCGTAGCCGGCGATCGCGCCGCGCACGTCGAGCAGCGGCGCCGGCGCGGCCGGCTCGCGTGCCTGCGCTTGCGTGTCGCGTTCGGCATCGTTCGGCGTGACCGCCGCGATCAGGCTCTGCGTGTACGGGTGCGCCGGCGCATGCAGGATCTGTTCGGTCGCGCCCGCCTCGCGGATCACGCCGTCGCTCAGCACGACGATCCGGTCGGCCATCTGCGCGACCACGGCCAGGTCGTGCGACACGTACACCGCACTCATCCCGTAGCGCTGGATCACGCTCTTGAACGCCTGCAGCACGTCGATCTGCGTGGTCACGTCGAGCGCGGTGGTCGGCTCGTCGAGAATCACCAGCTCCGGATCGGTGATCAGCGCCATCGCGGCCATCAGCCGCTGCAGTTGACCGCCCGATACCTGGTGCGGATAGCGCTTGCCGATCGTCTCCGGCTCCGGCAGCGCGAGCGCGCGAAACAGCTCGATCGCCTTCGCCTGCGCGTCGCGCTTCGTCATCGTCTTGTGGATCAGCGCGGCCTCGATCACCTGGTCGAGAATCGTGCGCGACGGGTTGAACGCGGCGGCGGCGCTCTGCGCGATATACGCGACCTTGCGGCCGCGCAGCGCGGTCAGCGCCGCAGCCGAAAGCGTGCACACGTCGGTGCCGTCGAGCTTCACCGAGCCGCCGGCGATCCGGCATCCGGTACGCGCATGGCCCATCAGCGACAACGCGATCGTCGTCTTGCCGGAGCCCGATTCGCCGATCAGCGCGAGCACCTCGCCGCGCCCGATGTCGAAGTCGACGCCGTGGACGATCGTCGTTTCCTCGCCGCCCGGCCGGCCGCCGACCACGCGCAGCCCGCGCACCTCGACGAGCGGGTTCGATTCGTGTCGCATCAGTGTCCTCCGGCGGCGCCGGCCGCGCCCTTGCGGCGGCCGCGATGCGGCAGGCCGTCGATCATCAGGTTGACGCCCACCGTCAGGATCGCGATCGCGACCGCGGGAATGATCGCGACGGCCGAGCCGTCGCCGAGGCTCGCGATGTTCTCGCGCACGAGCGAACCGAGGTCCGCATACGGCGGCTGCACGCCGAGCCCGAGAAAGCTCAGGCCGCTCAGCAGCAGCACGACGAACGTGAAGCGCAGCCCGGTATCCGCCAGCATTGGGTGGATCATGTTCGGCAGCATCTCGACGCACGCGATGTACAGCGCGCTTTCGCCGCGCGCCCTGGCCACCTGCACGAATTCGAGCGTGCTGATGTTGACCGCCAGCGCGCGCGCGATCCGGTACGAGCCGGGCATGTAGCTGATCGCGGCGGTGAGCACCAGCAGCGGCAGCGACGAGCCGAACGCGGCGACGAGCATCAGCGCGAACATCTTCGACGGAATCGACGTGAGCGCATCGAGCAGCCGGCTCATCGTCTCGTCGACCGCGCGGCCCGACACGGTCGCGAGCAGCCCGAGCGTCGTGCCGGTCACCGCGGCGAGCAGCACCGCGGCCAGCGCGAGCAGCACGGTCAGCCGCGCGCCGTACAGGATTCGGCTCAGCATGTCGCGGCCCAGGAAGTCGGAGCCGAACGGCAGCTTCGCGCTGAACGGCGCGAACACGTCCGGCGTGACGATCGCGCCGACGTCATGCGGCGCGATCAGCGGTGCGAACACCGCGACGAACAGCATCAGGCCGACCATCGACAGGCCGACGCGGCCGCCGGTCGTCAACGCGATGCGCGCGCCGCGGCGCTTGCGCGGCTGGTCGGGGGCCGGGGCGGCAGGCGGCATGCTGCCCCGCCCCAGGGGCGGGTCGCCGGAGGGCGGCAGCGCGCTGCTGCGTTGTACGGGTTCGATCGGTTGCATGGGCGGCATCTCGGAAGAAAGACGAAACACTCAGGTGCGCAGTCGCGGGTTCGACACGATCGAGCACAGGTCGGCGAACAGCACGAGCGTCAGGTAAGCGACGCAGAAGATCAGCGTGCACGCCTGGACCAACGGGAAATCGCGATTGCTGACGGCATCGACCATCAGGCTCGCGAGGCCCGGATAGTTGAAGATCGTCTCGACGACGATCACGCCGCCGAGCAGATACGACAGGCTCAGCGCGATCGCGTTGGCGATCGGGCCGATCGCGTTGGGCAACGCATGGCGTAGCACGACGCGCGCGGGGCTCGCGCCCTTCAACGTGGCCATCTCGACGTACGACGCGCTCAATTGCTCGATCACCGCGGCGCGCGTCATCCGCGCCATCTGCGCGATCACGACCGCGCACAGCGTCAGCACCGGCATCGCATACGCACGCAGGAAATCGTGCAGGCTTTCGATCGGGCCGCTGTACGACAGCGCGGACAGCCAGTGCAGCTTCACCGCGAACACGAGCACGGCGACCGTCGCGATCAGGAATTCCGGCGTCGCGACGAGCGACAGCGTGCCGAGGCTGATCACGCGGTCGACCACCGACTCGCGCTTGACCGCCGCGAGGATGCCGAGCAGCAGCGCGATCGGCACCGACACGGCGGTCGTGATCGCCGCCAGCGCGAGCGACTTCGGCAGGCGCCCGCCGATCAGCTCCGACACCGGCATGTCGCCGGAAAACGACCGGCCGAAGTCGCCGTGCAGCAGCCCGGCGAGCCAGTGCAGGTAGCGCACGTGCGCCGGCATGTCGAGACCGAACTGCTGGCGCAGCGCGGCGACCGTCTCCGGCGTCGCGGACTGGCCGAGCGCGGCCTGCGCGGCGTCGCCCGGCAGCAGGTTCGTGATCGTGAAGATGATCGCGGACACGATCAGCAGCGTCAGCGCGGTGACCGCGATGCGCCGGCCGATCAGCCCGATGAGAATTCGGTTCATGGAGCGACACTCCCGAAAAAACCGCGCGTGGCCGGCGCGGGGGTCCGCACCGGCCGCGCGGCGGCGGCCAACCACAACGTCATGCGTTCCACCACACGTTCTCGGCGAACATGAAGCCCATCATCCCGCCGGTCGGGATCGAACCGAGGCCCGCGAGCCGCTTGTCGTACCCGTCGAGGAAGCTGATGAACGCCGGAATGCCGACCCGGCCCTGCTGCGACACGATCACCTGCATGTCGCCGTACATCTGCTTGCGCTTCGCGTCATCGGTTTCCGAGCGCGCGGCGAGCAGCAGCTGGTCGAACTTCGCGTTCTTCCAGCCCGATTCGTTCCACGGTGCATCCGACTTGAAGAACTGCGTGAACAGCACGTCGGCGCTCGAGCGCGGGTTGATGTTGCCGAACGTGAGCGGGTGCTTCATCCAGTGGTTCGACCAGTAGCCGTCGGGCGACGCGCGGTTGACCTGCAGGTTCAGCCCGATCTTCTGGCCGGCCTGCTGCAGCAGCACGGCCATTTCGATCGACCCGTTCGCGTCGGACGTCGCATAGATCGGCGGCAGCGTGGCGCCGAGCGCCCCGGCCTTCTGGAGCAGGAACTTCGCCTTGTCCGGATCGTGCGCACGCTGCGGCAGCGACGCGTTGAAGTAACGATGCCCCGGCGGAATCGGCTGGTCGTTGCCGATCACCGAGTAGCCGCGGAACACCGCCGTGCGAAGCTGTTCGCGATCGAACAGGTACTTCATCCCTTCGACGAAATCGGGGTTCGCGACGATCGGGTTGTCGCTGCGCATGATCAGGTCGGTGTAGAGGCCCGACTTGGTTTCCTTCAGCGCGTAGCCGGGCGTCGACGAGACCCGCTGCGTCGAGCGCGGATCGATCGCGTTGATCAGGTGCACGTCGCCCGACAGCAGCGCGTTCAGGCGCGCGGCGCTGTCGCTGATGCCGATCAGCTCGATCTCGTCGAGATACGGCTTGCCCGGCTTGAAGTAGCTGTCGTTGCGCACGCCGACGGTCGACACGCCCGGCTTGAACGACTTGAGCTTGTACGGGCCGCAGCCGATGCCGGTGCTGAAGTCGGTCGTGCCGTCCTTGACGATCACGAGCTGCGGCGTCGCGAGGATCACCGGCAGGTCCGCGTTCGCGCTGGCGAGCGTCAACGTGACTTCGTCGGGGCCGGTCGCCTTCGCCTCCGCGAACTGTTCGGCGAGCGGCTTGACCTTCGATGCGGTGGCCGGGTTCTTGTGGCGCATCAGCGAATACACCACGTCGGCCGGGCCGACCGGCTTGCCGTCGTGGAACGTGACGCCCTTGCGCAGCTTGATGATCCAGGTCTTCGCATCGGTCGTCTGCAGCGACTCGGCGAGGTTCATCTGCGGCGTCAGGCTCGCATCGAGCTGCGTGAGGCCGCTGTAGAACATGAAGAAGCGGGTATAGTCCGCGCCCGTCGAACCCTTGGCCGGGTCGAGCGTATCGGCCGTCGAGCCGGCTTCGTTCGCGACCCTGATCTTGCCGCCGCGCTTCGGCGCGGGCGCGGCGAAGGCGGAGTCGGGGGTCATCAGCAGTCCGCCGGCGCCGGCGGCCATCATGCCGCCCGCCGCCATGACCTTCATCATGTCGCGGCGCGTGAAGCCGCCCTTGCCGCCGTTGTCGATATCGTCGCTCATCCGAACTGCTCCTGACTGTGGAAAGTGGGTCCAAGGGTCCAGCGTGGTTGTTCAATCCCGCTGCGTCCGCTTGCTGGTGGCGGACGCGACGTCGTACACATGCAATTCATTTAAGCATCGCCAAAATGCGGTTTGTCGCGATTCGGGCGGCCCGCACGATACGAATCGACCGTTTTGAGCCGCCCGCGCAGCATGAATTGCTGCATGCGCATCCGTGTCGCCGTGTGCCCGGCGGTGTGTCGCGGCGGCTGCCGAACCCGTGTCGATGCAGGAAATCGTAAGGCCGCAGCCGCCGCAGATTGCGTCGACAAAATTGCCCGTTCGGCATCCGGCGCGCGTTTGGCTCGCGCAAACCGCACGTTTGTATCGAATGGGGGCTTGCATGCCGACGACGGCTGAAACGCGCGGCGCGCTGCGGCAGATCGCCGCATGCACGGGCGTCGGCGACGGCACGCCGCGGATGAAAGTTCAGAAGAATGCCGCTCGATAGGAGCGGCTTGGCGATAAGGCGGGAAGAGGACGGGACTGCCCGGGGAGCGGGCGCACGCGAGCCGTGCAGCCGTCAGGAACCGTGGTGACCCCGTGCGGCGACGCGTCCGTCACCGGCATCCCGGCGCGCACGCCGGGCGTGCGCCGGCTCGGCGTGAAGGAGGTTGAATGATGCGCCGGCTGCCAGCGAGCGGCACGAAGCCGTCACGCAGCGAGCCGGAATACCGACACGGCGGCCCGCAGGCGCGCCGCCTGCTCGTCCAGCGACGATGCGGCGGCGGCCGCCTGCTCGACGAGCGCGGCGTTCTGCTGGGTGACTTCGTCCATTTGCGCGACCGCCAGCCCGATCTGTTCGATACCGGTGCTTTGCTCGACCGATGCCGCCGAAATCTCGCCCATGATGTCGGCCACCCGGTCGATCGACCGGACGATCTCCGTCATGCGCTCACCGGCCGTCTCGACGAGCCGGCTGCCGCTGCCGGCCCGCTCGACCGACGCGTCGATCAATCCCTTGATGTCCTTCGCGGCCGCGGCGCTGCGTTGCGCGAGCGAGCGGACTTCCGATGCGACGACGGCGAACCCGCGCCCCTCCTCGCCGGCCCGCGCGGCTTCCACCGCGGCGTTGAGCGCCAGGATGTTGGTCTGGAATGCGATGCTTTCGATGACGACGGTAATGTCGGCGATCCGCACCGATCCATCCGAGATCTGCCGCATCGTTTCGACGACCGCCTGCACGGCGGCGCCGCCCAGTTCGGTCGCATCCTTCGCCTGGGTCACGAGCGCATTCGCCTGGCGTGCGTTGTCGGCGTTCTGTTTGACCGTGGACGTCATCTGCTCCATGCTGGCGGCCGTCTCCTGCAGCGACGCGGCCTGCTGCTCCGTGCGCTGCGACAGATCCAGGTTGCCTTGCGCGATCTCGCCGGTGCCGGTGGCGATCGAGTGGGTCGTGGTCTGGATTTCGGCGATGGTGTCGGTCAGCCGCGCCTTCATGTCGCCCAGCGCGACGAGCAGGCTGCCGGGCGCGGCATGCGCCGTATCGAACTGCACGTCCAGTTCGCCGGCGGCGATGCGGGCCGCGATCTGCGCCGCCTGCGCGGGCTCGCCGCCCAGCGTGCGCCTGACGCTGCGCAGCACACCCCATGCAATCGCCGCGAGCGCCGCGGCAATGACGAGCGTGACGACGCCCAGCACCGTCGCGAGCCGGGTAAACGCCGCATTGATGTCATCGTAGAAGAATCCCGTGCCGATCCACCAGTCCCAGTCCGGAATCGCGACCACGCCCTGCAGCTTCGGCTCGAGGTCCGCGTCGGGGCTGCGCTTGATCAGCACGTCGACGAGCGCGAAATGCGCCTGCGCCATGCCCGCGCGGTACGCCTCGCTGTCGGTCATGCCGCTGGTCGTGCGGTTGCCCTTCGCGCGCGTGCCGATGAACTTCGCGTTCGGATGGACGAGGTTGACGCCGTCGGACGTCGTGACCCAGAAGTAGCTCTTCGAATTCGCGTTGAGCGCCGCCAGCGCGGCCTTGGCCTGCTGCTGCGCCTGCTCCTGCGTGAGCGTGCCGCTCGTCTGCATCGCGCGATACGAATCGACCAGGTGCTCGGCCTTGGTCAGCAGAATGACGATCTCTTCGCGGCGGCTGTCGATCAGCGCGTCGCGCAGCGTGTGCAGCGACAACGCGGCGAGCAGGACGATACCGAGCAGCGCCGCGACGACGAGCATCAGCAGTTTGGTGGACAACTTCATGCGGGGGCCTCGCAATATTAACCGTTCGGTACATATATCGGCCTGGGCAGCCCGGCCTTGAACGATTCAATATCGGTAATTACCCTCGCTCCGTGCGCTGATCGAACGCGCGCCGGGACGCGACGCGACGGGCCCCGGCGGCCTCGCGGCCGCGTCCCGTCACGTCATGGCGATCGACGAACCGGCTTACAGCCCCAGCTGCGTCGCGAGCTGGCCGATGTCCGACACTTCGTAATAGTTGTAGAACGGCGTGCCCGGCTCGTGGCCGCGGTTCACGAACGCCTTGTGCTTGATCCCCAGATCCTCGGCCGTCATCAGGTCGTAGCGCAGGCTCGACGATACGTGCAGCACGTCCTCGGGCTTGCAGCCGAGCTTGTCGAACATGTATTCGAAGCCCTGCATCCGCGGCTTGTACGATTGCGCCTGCTGCGCGGTGAACACCGCATGGAACGGCGCGCCGAGCTTGTCGACGTTGCTCATGATCTGCTCGTCCATCGCGTTCGACAGGATCACGAGCTTGTACTTCGACGCCAGCCGCGACAGCCCGGCCGGCACGTCCGGATGCGGGCCCCAGGTCGGCACCGCATGATAGAAAAGCTCGGCCTCGGCTTCGTCGAACGTCACGCCGAGTCGCGCACAGGTGCGGCGGACCGAGTTGACGACGACGTCGCGGTACGGCTTCCACGCGCCGAGCACCTCGTCGAGCCGATAGGCGGCGAACGCGCGCACGAAGGCCTCCATCGTGGCCGGCGACAGCCGGTCCGCGTAGATTTCGCGCGCCGTCTCGGCCATCCGGAAATGGGTCAGCGTGCCGTAGCAGTCGAAGGTGATGTACTTCGGTTCAAACTGGATCATGGTCGGGTCCTGTCGGTGTGAAGCCCCGGCAGGGCCGGGGATGGGCTGGGTTCAACGAAATTGAATCAGGGCAAAAAGTCGTTCGCGCATCGTTCGGCGCCGCTCAAAACGCAGAATCGCCGCGTGTTGCCTGGCGCATGCAGCACGATCTGCGGTGCGATCGGGCGTGGCGCCGCGGCGCCGGCCAATGAGCGCCGCGCCACCGCGGCGGGCGCGCCTGCCGGTGCGGCCCTTCGGCAGGCGGCAGCGCCGCCGTGCATGCATCGTAGAGGCATTCCCACAGCAGGAGTGGCCGGATTGGCCGGCCGCGCCGGCACGATCCGCGCGTTCGTGCGCGCCGATCATGCGGGTTTGCATCGATCGTGCGCGAGCGGCCGCCGCACCTCGAAAACAGGCGAATCGTCCTATCCGCGCCGCACCCGCGCTGGCAGAGTCGACCTGTCATTTCCACCCATCCGGAGTCCGGCGTGTCCGACCTCAATCCTTCCCGCACGCTTACCTATCGCCCGTTCACCGAAACGGACCTGCCCGCTGCGCATCGTCTGTCGGAAGCCGTCAAGTGGCCGCACCGCATCGACGACTGGCGCTTCGCGTTCCAGCTCGGCGGCGGCTTCGTCGCCGAGGATGAATCCGGCGTCGTCGGCACCGCGCTCGGCTGGCGCTTCGACGACGCGCATGCGTCCCTCGGCATGGTGATCGTGTCGCCCGAGCGCCAGGGCTGCGGCATCGGCCGCGAGCTGATGACCCGCGTGGTCGACAGCCTCGGTGAGCGGACCGTGTTTTTGCATGCGACGCCGTCCGGCGAACCGCTCTACGCGAAGTTCGGCTTCGCAGCGATCGGCACGGTCGATCAGCACCAGGGCGCCGCGTTCCAGCCGCCGCTGATCTCGCTGCCGCCCGGCGAGCGGCTGCGCCCGCTCGGCACCAACGACGGGCCGCGCCTCGCCGCGCTCGCATCGCGCGCGGCCGGCTACGAGCGCGGCGCGGTGATCGACGCGCTGCTCGACGTCGCGAACGGCATCGCGCTCGATCGCGACGGCGAGCTGCTCGGCTTCGCGCTGTTCCGCCGCTTCGGCCGCGGCCACGTGATCGGCCCGGTGGTCGCGCCCGATGCGCTGCGCGCTCAGGCGCTGATCAGCCACTGGCTCGCGCTGCACGAGGGCATGTTCGTGCGGCTGGACGTGCCGGGCGACAGCGGGCTGTCCGACTGGCTGCAGGGGCTCGGGCTGCCGCGCGTCGACACCGTCGTCGCGATGGCGCGCGGCACGCAGCCGGCCCGCGACCCGGCGCTGCGCCCGTTCGCGATCGTGAACCAGGCGCTCGGTTGAGGGGGCGCGCACGATGAGCTTTCTCTACAAGGCCGACCCGGTGCGGGGCGCGCAGTGGGCGGCGCGCTTCGCGCAACAGGCGCCCGATCTGCCGTTCCGGATCTGGCCGGACCTCGGCGACGCCGCAGCCGTCCGCTATCTCGCCGCATGGCAGCCGCCGGACGATCCGGTCGCGCTGCTGCCGAATCTCGAGGTCGTGTTCTCGGTCGGCGCCGGCATCGACCAGTTCGACCTGTCGCGCGTGCCTTCGCACATCCCCGTCGTGCGGATGATCGAGCCGGGCATCGTCGAAGGGATGGTCGAATACGTGACGCAGGCCGTGCTGACGATTCATCGCGACCTGTTCGACTATGCGGCGCAGCAGCGCGACCAGGTGTGGCGCGAGCATCCCGTGCGCGCGGCCGCATCGCGGCGCGTCGGCGTGCTCGGGCTCGGCACGCTCGGCCAGGCCGTGCTCGACACGCTGCGGCGCTTCGGTTTCCCGTGCGCCGGCTGGAGCCGCACGCCGCGCACGCTCGACGGCGTCGACTGCTACGCGGGCGATGCGGCGCTCGACGCGTTCCTCGCCCGCACCGACATCCTGATCTGCCTGCTGCCGCTCACCGACAGCACGCGCGGCCTGCTCGGCGCGCGCGTGTTCGACGCGCTGCCGGCCGGTGCATCGCTGGTGCAGGTCGGGCGCGGCCCGCAGCTGGATTCGGCGGCGCTGCTCGCGGCGCTCGCGAGCGGCCGCCTCGACAGCGCGATCCTCGACGTGACGGACCCCGAACCGCTGCCG
>NZ_BCPO01000206.1:0-2470 GCF_016586105.1 Burkholderia sp. E168m15 | reverse complement strand
ATCGCCAGCGCGACGCGGCCCGACACCGCGGTCGACGCGGTGCTCGCGAACCTCGCGCGCCATCGCGCGGGCCAGCCGATGATCGGCGTCGTCGACCGCACGCGCGGCTACTGACCTGCTGCGCGCCCCGGCCCGCCGGGCGCGCAGCAGAAAATGCCGAAGCGCCCCGTGCAAACGCCGCGCGCATACGTTTCGGGCCGCAAATTGAAGACGCATGCGGAATTCTCGCCCGTTAGCATGAACTCACCGCTGACACCTGACGAGAGTCCCGCCTTCCCATGAACCAAGCCGCGCTGATCGAAGCCGATCGTCAACACCTGATCCATCCCGTCGTCAATTACCGTGCGCACGAAGCGCGCGGCGTCACCGTGCTGGAATCCGCGGACGGCGTGTTCCTGCGCGACGCCGCCGGTCACACGCTGCTCGACGCGTTCTCGGGCCTGTGGTGCGTGAACGTCGGCTACGGCCGCGACAGCATCGTGAAGGCCGCCGCCGACCAGATGGCGAAGCTGCCCTACGCGACCGGTTATTTCCATTTCGGCTCGCAGCCGGCGATCGAGCTCGCCGAACGGCTCGCCGCGCTCGCGCCGCCGTCGCTGAACCGCGTGTACTTCACGCTCGGCGGCTCGGACGCGGTCGATTCCGCGGTGCGCTTCATCACGCACTATTTCAACGCGACCGGCCGCCCGTCGAAAAAGCAGATGATCGCGCTGGAGCGCGGCTATCACGGCTCGTCGTCGTTCGGCGCCGGCCTCACCGCGCTGCCGGCGTTCCACCGCCATTTCGACCTGCCGCGCGCGGACCAGCACCATATTCCGTCGCCCTACCCGTACCGCCATCCGCTCGGCGACGATCCGCAGGCGCTGATCGCCGCGTCGGTCGCCGCACTCGAAGCGAAGGTCGCCGAACTCGGCGCGGACAACGTCGCCGCGTTCTTCTGCGAGCCGGTACAAGGCTCGGGCGGCGTGATCGTGCCGCCGGCCGGCTGGCTGAAGGCGATGCGCGACGCGTGCCGGCGCCTCGGCATCCTGTTCGTCGCCGACGAGGTGATCACCGGCTTCGGCCGCACCGGCCCGCTGTTCGCCTGCGAGGCCGAACAGGTCGACCCCGACCTGATGACCGTCGCGAAGGGATTGACCGCCGGCTATGCGCCGATGGGCGCGGTGCTGATGTCCGACGAAATCTACGAAGGAATCGCTGGCGACCGCGCCGATGCGCCCGTGGTCGGCCACGGCCATACGTATTCCGCGCATCCGGTGAGCGCGGCGATCGGCCTCGAGGTGCTGAAGCTCTATCACGAAGGCGGGCTGCTCGCGAACGGCCAGGCGCTCGCGCCGCGCTTCGCCGCGGGGCTCGATGCGCTGCGCGCGCATCCGCTCGTCGGCGACGCCCGCTCGGTCGGCCTGCTCGGCGCGCTCGAACTGGTAGCCGACAAGGCGCACAAGACGCGCTTCGACGCTGCGCTGAACGTGCCGGACAAGATCGCGGCCGCCGCGTACGCGAACGGTGTGGTGTTCCGCGCGTTCGGCGATGGCGTGCTCGGCTTCGCGCCGGCGCTGAGTTTCACCGCGGGCGAGTTCGACCTGCTGTTCGAACGCGTGCGCAAGACGCTCGACGACGTGCTGGCCGATTCGGGCGTGCAGCGCGCGCTCGACGCCGCGCACGCGCAGCCGGCCTGACTGGCCAAGGGAAAGCCGGGCTTGTGGCCGCCATCGTTCGACTCTAAAGTAACCGGACATTCCATTTTTGCCTTCTCACGTGAACATGACGGACAGCAAGCTGGATCGCATCGACCTGCGCATCCTCTCCCAGTTGCAGAAGCGCGGCCGCATGACCAACGTCGAGCTGGCCGATGCGGTCGGGCTGTCGCCCAGTCCATGCCTGATCCGCGTGAAGCGGCTCGAGAAGGCCGGTTACATCGGCGGCTACGGCGCGCACATCCAGCTCGAGAAACTCGGCGACGTGCAGGTCGTGTTTACCGAGGTCACGCTGGCCGACCATCGGCGCGAGGATTTCGACCGCTTCGTCGCGGCGATCCGCAACGTCGACGAGATCGTCGAATGCCACCTCGCGAGCGGCGGCTACGACTACCTGCTGAAGTTCATCACGCGCAGCGTGAGCCATTACCAGACGATCGTCGAAGGGCTGCTCGAGCAGAACATCGGCATCGAGAAGTATTTCAGTTACGTGATCATCAAGTCGCCGTTCGTCAAACGGCACTACCCGCTCGAATCGCTGTTCGGCGAACGTCACTGACACCCGGTGTGCGTCATCCCGTCACGCGGCAGCCCGCTGCCCGCGCGGGGGGAGTCGCGCCTGCTCCGTCGTCGTTGTCGAACCGCTTCATTCAAGGACCTGTCATGCCGCTTACGCTGTCCCGAACCGAACTCGTTCGCACCGCCAACCTGATCGACGGCGCCTGGCGCGATGCGCTCGACGGCCGCCGCTTCGCCGTCACCGATCCCGCCAC
>NZ_BCPO01000205.1:0-67899 GCF_016586105.1 Burkholderia sp. E168m15 | reverse complement strand
CGATCCTGCGTGCCTGGCATGCGGCGATCGTCGCGCACACCGACGATCTCGCGAAGCTGATGTCGCGCGAACAGGGCAAGCCGCTTGCCGAAGCGCGCGGCGAAGTCGCGTACGGTGCATCGTACGTGCTGTGGTTCGCCGAGGAAGCGACGCGCACGTACGGCGACCTGATCCCGCAGCAGCAGCGCGGCAAGCGGTTGAGCGCGGTGAAGGAGCCGATCGGCGTCGTCGCGGCAATCACGCCGTGGAATTTCCCGCTCGCGATGATCGCGCGCAAGATCGCACCCGCGCTCGCGGCCGGCTGCACGGTGGTCGCGAAGCCGGCGGAGGACACGCCGCTGACCGCGCTCGCGCTCGCGTTGCTCGCGCAGGAAGCCGGCGTGCCGGCCGGTGTGCTGAACCTGATCACCGCGTCGCGCGAACGCGGCATCGACGCGGCGGCCGACTGGCTCGCCGACGGCCGCGTGCGCAAGATCACGTTCACCGGCTCGACGCCCGTCGGCAAGCTGCTCGCGCGCGAATCGGCGGCGACGTTGAAGAAGCTGTCGCTGGAGCTCGGCGGCAATGCGCCGTTCATCGTGTTCGACGACGCCGAGCTCGATGCCGCGGTCGACGGGCTGATGGCCGCCAAGTTCCGCAACGGCGGGCAGACCTGCGTATCGCCGAACCGCGTGTACGTGCAGGCCGGCGTCTACGACGCGTTCGCCGCGAAGCTCGCCGCACGCGTCGCCGCGTTGAAGGTCGCGCCGGCGACCGACCCGGCCGCGCAGATCGGCCCGATGATCAACGCGCGCGCGGTCGACAAGATCGCGCGCCACGTCGGCGATGCCGTCGAACGCGGCGCACGCGTGCTCGCGGGCGGCAAGCGCCTGACCGAGCTCGGCGCGAACTACTACGCGCCGACGGTGCTCGCCGACGCCACCGCCGACATGCAGCTCACTTGCGAGGAAACCTTCGGCCCGGTCGCCGCGCTGTTTCGCTTCGATACGGAGGACGAAGCGGTCGACGCCGCGAACGACACGCCGTTCGGGCTCGCCGCGTATTTCTACACGCAGGACGTGCGGCGCATCGCGCGCGTGTCGGCGCGGCTCGAAACGGGCATCGTCGGCATCAACGAAGGCGCGCTCGCGAGCGAGGCCGCGCCGTTCGGCGGCGTGAAGGAATCGGGCTATGGTCGCGAAGGTTCGCGCTATGGGCTCGACGATTATCTGTCGATCAAGTACCTGTGCCAGGGCGGGCTCGACTGAACGGATGAATCCGGGCCGTCCGCGAGGACGGCCGTCGCCGTGTCCGGTCAAGCTACGCGCATTGACATCGGAACCGATCGGTCCATATAATGAATCCAACTTCAGGCACCGCATCGTTTGCGAAACCGATCAATGGCAAATCCGGCTGGCGTGGGCCGTCCGCGCGAATTCGAACTGGGCGATGCCGCGCGCGACGCGATGGACGTTTTCTGGGATCGTGGCTATGAGGGCGCGTCCCTGCCCGACCTGATCGCCGGCACCGGCTTGTCGCGCGGCAGTCTCTACAAGGCATTCGGCGACAAGAAGGCGCTGCTGCTGGCGGCGCTCGACCTGTATATGGCCGACGGGCTCAAGGCGACCGCCGACATCCTGTCGCAACCCGGCCCCGTGAAGGACGCCATTCGCGACTCGCTGTTGCGCTATGCCCGGCTGTCCATTGGCGAGGCCGGCCGGCGCGGCTGTCTCGCGGTCGCGATGACCACCGAGCTGGCCGCGCGCGATGCCGATGTCGCGGAACGCACCGGGCGCATGTTCCGGCGCCTGCAGCAGCTCTATGCGGGCGCGATCGTCCGCGGCCAGGCGAGCGGCGAGATCCCCGAGCAGGACGAACAGGTGCTGGCGCGTTTGCTCGTCTGCCAGGTCGAGGGCATGCGCGTGCTGGGGAAAACCGGCGTCCCCGAGCACGACATGCTTGCGCTGGTCGACCGCACGATGCGCATCCTCGACTGATATTTTTTACCCAATTTGGAACCGATTGGTTCCGTATGGAGAGCCATCCATGTCACGGAATGACCCCGTATCACCCGACCCGCGTCGCTGGGCCATGTTTTCGGTCCTGCTCGTCGGCGCGTTCCTGCCGCCGCTGGATTTCTTCATCGTCAATGTCGCCCTGCCGTCGATTCGCGCGGAACTGGGCGCCTCGTCGTCGGCCGAGCAACTCGTCATTTCGTCGTATGCGGGCCTGTACGCGGTGACGCTGATCACCGGCGGACGATTGGGCGACCTGTTCGGCCGCGGGCGCGTGTTTTTCCTCGGCTTGATCGGCTTTGCGATCGCCTCGACGCTGTGCGGCCTCGCGAGTTCGCCGTGGACGCTCATCGTCGGCCGCGCGTTGCAGGGCGTGACGGCCGCGATCATGGCGCCGCAGGCGCTCGCGTCGATCCAGGCGATCTTTCCCGAATCGGAAAAGCCGCTCGCGCTCAGCCTGTACGGCGCGGTATTCGGCCTCGCCGCCGTGGTCGGGCAGGCGCTGGGCGGGATCCTGATCTCGCTGAATCTGTTGAACCTCGGCTGGCGCACGATCTTCCTCGTCAACCTGCCGCTGGCGATTCTGGTCGTCCTGTTCGGGATTCCGCTGCTGAAGGAAACGCGTGCACAGCATGCGCGCAAGCTCGACCTCGGCGGCACCGCGCTATCGATGCTGACACTGGGCGCGCTGATCGTGCCGCTGATCGAGGGGCGCGAAGCGAGCTGGCCGGCATGGGCATGGGTGTCGCTGCTCGCGGTGCCGGCCCTCGCGTGGGGCTTCTGGCGCTACGAGCGCCGGCTGGGCAGCCGCGGCGGCGCACCGCTGCTCGACCCGACCGCGCTCCGAGCCCCGGGGCTGGGCCGGGCGTTGCTGATCGCGCTGCTGCTGTACTCGATCGGCACGTTCTTCCTGCTGTTCTCCGTGTATCTGCAGAATGCATTGCACGTCGACGCGCTGAGCGCGGGCCTCGTGTTCCTGCCGTTCGGCGTGGGGTTCCTGCTCGGCCCGCTGTCGACGCCTGTCTGCTCGCGTGTCATCGGCGCTTACGTCAATCCGTTCGGCATGAGCCTGGAGATCGTCGGGCTCGTCGGCCTCGCGTGGTTGATCGACGTCACGCCGGTCGGGATGCCGCTCACTGCCGTGCCGCTCACCGTCGTTCTCTTCGTCATCGGTTTCGGACAAGGCCTCGCGCTGCCGACCCTGATGCGCATGGTGACGGGGCGCGTCGCACCGGCGCTGTCCGGCATGATCGCCGGCATCGTCAGCTCGACGCTGCAGGTCAGCACGTCGCTCAGCGTGGCGATCATCGGCGGAATTTTCTATACGGTGCTCGGCACGCGCCAGGACCCGGCGGCCATCGCGCATGCGTTCATCGTCGCACTCCTGTCGATCTCGTCGTTCCTCGCCATCGGCGCCGCGCTGGGCCTCTCGCTCGCTCGTGCACCCGCCGCGCCCCCCTCGCTGCCGGCCGCTGCCCGGCCGACCTTCGGCCCGGCGCGCAAACGGCCGTGATCGCCCGTCATCGCCAGTCGTCTCCCGTATCGACATTCGCCGCCGTAGCAGTCCGACCTGGAGGTCATTCATGTTTTTCGTCGTTTCCTATCGCCGAGCCGCGGGCACGCGGTTCGATTCCCGTTACTACGTCGAGCAGCACATTCCGCTGGTGGAAAAATCCTGGAAACCGTACGGACTCGAATACGTCGACGCTTTCTTCCCGGCACGTGAGGATAGCGAACTGATCGTCGTGGCGATGTGCCGCTTCAAGGACAGCACGACATTGGACGCCGCGCTCGCGTCCGCGGAGACGGCTCACGTCATGGCCGATATCGATGCGTTCACCGATATCGAACCCGATCGGCACATCGCGGATATGTTCTCGCGCATGTCGTAGCGGCGGTCACGCGGTAACGGCGATCGCGCGCCGCCACGCATCGGTTCCGGCGAGCGCCATCGGTCACTTGTCCGATGGCGCCGCGAGCGATCGGGTGTCAGGATAGGCAACGTCACGCGACTACCCGAACCGGGAGGATGACTGCAATGTCGGTACGTCAGCTGTTCATCGTCGAACTGGCGAGCGGCCTGCCCCGCGCGTTCGGCGTGCTCGCTATCCTGTCGGGACTATTTCGGATCGGCATCGCGGTGCGTCGCGGCAAGCACGCCGGCACGCCGTCGCGAACGATCCCGGATGGGGCGCGAACGGCGCTGGCCGGCGCGCTGCTTTCCTGCGAAGCCGTCGGCGCCGTCTACTTCGCGATCGCGACGTTGGGGTACGGCTGGGCCGACACCGACGCAACGGCCCCGGATCGCCGGAAACGGGTGAGCGACTGGCCGTCTTGAACGGCACGACCGCCATTTCCGACAAGCGGGACAAACCACTGCACGGACGGAGTGTCAAAGGCCGCGCAGGCCGGGCCGTCCTTCCGCGCACGAAGGCGAATCCGCAGCGCGGAGCGCGTCACAGCAACCCCAGCGCCGACGCCTTGAGGGTCGCCGCGGCACGCGTCGAACATTCGAGCTTGCGGAACGCCTTCTCGACATGGGTTCGCACCGTGCTCGGACTCATCGCGAGCGCCTGCGCGACTTGTTTGTTGCTCGCGCCGCGGGAGATCGCCCGCAGGACGTCGACTTCCCGTGCGGACAGGCGCGGGCCAGCGGGCGACGGGCGCGTGGCGGTGCGCCGAAGCAAGGGCGCGCCACCCGTCACGAGCGCGGCCACCGCTTCGCCGCACAGCCGGCCGCACGCCGCTTCTTCCTGCAACTGGCCAGCGGCCGCGGCATCGCTCAGCGCCGCGCGCCACGGACGCGCCGAGCGCAACGCGACCCACGCCAGCGACGCCGCCAGCACGCGCGCCTCCAGCGTCAACGCCGCCTCGCGCGCGCCGCGAAAATAACCCGAGCCGTCCAGCCGTTCATAGGCATACGACGCGAGCACCGCGGCTTCGCCGAGCGCGCCGGTCTGCCGGCCGGCGCGCTCGGTCCAGTACGGCACGAGCCGCACCTTTTCCCAGGCGCTGGCAGGCAGCCGCGTCGGCAGATTCCACACGTCGTTCGGCACCGCGGCCCGACCGATGCCATGAATCAGTCCGGCGCGGTACACGCGTTCGCGCGCCGCCTCGTCCGGCGAGAGACGGCCGTAACACGCGGCCGCCGTCGCGGCGACCGAACGCGAAAAACCCGTCATCCACGGCAGTTTCAGATCGATGACGTCCGCAATCAATTCCGCGGACGTCGCGCCCTGCATGTCCGGTGTGGCCAATGCGGCGTCCAGGTCGGCGGGCGCCATGTGCTCGAGCGCCGCCAGCCAGCGCGGCGCCTCACGCGCAGCCGTCTCGACGAGCATGGCCGGGTAGCGTGACCCCGCGCGTTGCCCGATCAGTTCGACGGCCCGTTCGATGCCGTACGTGCGGCTGAACACGTCGAGGTCGCCCGCGAGCGCGACGATCGACACGGCGGGCGGCACCTGTTCGTGCACGAGCCGGGCGGGCAGCCCGTTACCGTCCCAGGTTTCGAAGATATGCCGCAGCGCGGTTTCCGTCGCGCTGGACAGACCGAGTATT
The DNA here is from genome assembly GCF_016586105.1 of Burkholderia sp. E168m15. Lineage (NCBI taxonomy): Bacteria > Pseudomonadati > Pseudomonadota > Betaproteobacteria > Burkholderiales > Burkholderiaceae > Burkholderia > Burkholderia sp. E168m15. The sequence continues at coordinate 62,347 of NZ_BCPO01000205.1, read as the reverse complement.
CGCGCCACCTCGCCCGAGACTTCGCAATGGATCTGTGCGAGCGGGATCAGCGCGACGCCCGCCCCGCCGATCGCTTCGGCGATGCCGGGCCGGCCCTCGAGCATCGCGGCGCGGATCGCGACGTCGTCGCCGAATACCTGCGCGAAACCCGCCGCGTTCGCCGTGCAGCCCGACCAGCGCAACAGCGCCACTTCGCGCGCCGTGTCGCACACCGATGCGTCGAATCGTGCCGCATGGGCGAGCTGCGCCGCCAGCCAGCCGGTGCGCGGCGAATGGTCGGTCGGCTGGCCCATGCTGAGGTCGCCGATGAAGGCCAGCGCGCGTACGGCGTCGAATATGCGCAGCGGGGCGTGACGGGCTTGGGCGTCGGACATCGGGCGGGGCCGGGACGTTTGCAAGGATGGGAAAACGATCATACGCGACGGCGTCGCGGCGTGCATGAGCATGAGCATCGGGGCTCGGGGTTCGCCGCGGCCGGCCCGGCGCGAAGTCCCCCCGCCTCGGTGCAGGCAACCGGAGGACGTCGCCATCGGACATCTGACCGATAGCGGCAAGGCCGGGCGATTGCGATACTCGGCGCACTGGAGATCCGGGCGGCACCGCATCCGCATGGCGGAAGCCCTGCATGCCGGCCGGAACGACGATTCAATGTACGAAGGAGTGCAAATGGCTGACCGCTACCCCGAATTTCGTCCCCCTGCCGACGAACAATGGCTGAAACGGTACTACTTTTCCCGGGCGATATTCTCGCTGATCTGGGTCGCGCTGGCGTTTGCCGTCGGCCGGCAGAGCGCGGCCGGCGCGGCGGTCCTGCTGGTCGTTTATCCGGCCTGGGATGCGCTCGCCAATTTCGTCGACCTGTCCCGTAGCGGCGGGATGGCGGCAAACCGCACGCAGGCAGTCAACGTCGCGATCAGCGCCGTCACGACGCTGGCGGTATTTCCGGCGCTGAATGCGGGCATGCATGCGGTGCTCACGGTGTTCGGCGTCTGGGCGATTCTCTCCGGCGTGCTGCAGCTCGGCACCGCCGTGCGACGCTGGAAGCTTGCCGGCGCACAGTGGGTGATGATCCTGAGCGGTGCGCAATCGGCACTGGCCGGCCTGTTCTTCATCGTCCAAAGCCATGCGCCGATGCCGCCCGCGATCGTCAAGATCGCGGGCTACGCGGGAGTCGGTGCGCTTTATTTCCTGATATCCGCGATTTGGTTGCAGGTGCGAGGGATGCGACGCAGCGTGTCGTGAGCGCCCGGATGCGATGCCGTAGCCAGCGGTGTCGTGCCGGCCACTCTCCGCGTGGCGCATCCGTTGTACCGGCCTCGCACCGCGACCTGGCGTCGTGCGAATGCCCTACCGCCCCACCGGCGGCTGCAGGATGTCGCGCGGAATCGCCGCGATCAGCACGCAACTGACCAGCAGGCACGCGCCCAGTGCGTAGGTCCCGTTGTTGATGTTGCCGGTCATTTGCTTGGCGACGCCGGTGATCATCGAGCCCGTGAAGCCGGACAGGTTACCCACCGAGTTGATCAGCGCAATGCCGGCGGCCGCGGCCGTGCCGGACAGGATTTGCCCCGGAAAGGTCCAGTAGATCGGCATCAGCGCGAGGATGCCGCACGTGGCGATGGTCAGGAATACGATCGACAGCGCCACGTTGTGGGCGAACGCCGCGCTCAGGATCAGGAAGACGCCGCCGATCAGCGCGGGAATCGCCGCATGCAGGCGGCGCTCGCCGGTCCTGCGCGAGTGCGAGGCGTTCCACACCATCGCGAAGATGGCGGTCAGGTACGGAATGGCCGTCAGCACACCGATATGCAGCGGGCTCTGCACGCCCGACGCGCGGATGATCGACGGCAGCCAGAACGCCAGCCCGTAGAAGCCGGTATTGAAGGTCAGCAGGATGAAGGTGAGCAGCCAGACGCGCGGGCTGCGCAGCGCGGCGCCGATGCTGTGCGACTTGTGCGCGGCCTCGGCTTCGAGGTTGCGCGACAGCACCGCCTTTTCGTCGGCGGACAGCCACTTCGCCGACTGCGGGCCGTCGCCCAGGCACGCCAGCACGATGAACGCCACGACGATCGACGGCAGCCCTTCGAGCAGCAGCATCCATTGCCAGCCGCTCATGCCCGACAAGCCGTGCGTCTGCTCCATCAGCCAGCCGGACAGCACGCTGCCCAGCGTCAGGCTCAGCGGGATCGCGACCAGGAAGCCCGACATCGCCACGCTCTGGCGCCGCGCCGGGAACCAGTAGTTCATGTACAGGATGACGCCCGGGAAAAATCCCGCTTCGCACAGCCCCAGCAGAAAGCGCAGCGTGTAGAACATCGTGGTCGTCTGCACGTGGAAGAACTGCGCGAGCGGCACGATGAACGCCATCGACGACGACACGATGCCCCACGTGATCATGATCCGTGCGATCCAGAAGCGCGCGCCGTAGCGGTGCAGCAACAGGTTGCTGGGCATCTCGAACAGGAAATAGCCCCAGAAGAAGATGCTGGCGCCGAGCGCATAGACGCCGTCGCTCAGGCTCAGGTCGTCGAGCATCTGCAGCTTGGCGAAGCCCACGTTGACGCGGTCCAGGTAGGCCACGACGTAGCAGAGCAGCAGCAACGGCAGGATGCGCCGCATGACCTTGCGATAAAGGGCGTCTTCGGACGAGTCGGCCGCGGCCGGTGCGGCAGCGGCCTGCGTGAGGGATGGCATCGGTCTGTCTCCTGTTTATGTCGATCTTCTTCGTACCGGCGAGTGCGTTTGACGCATCGATGTTACCGATAACATCCGGTGGCAAAAAAAAGCCGGCGAGGCGACGGGAGCGATCAGCACGTTGATACCGGTAACAAAATCGAAGGTAGCACGTCGCGACAGGCACGTACAAGTGTCGCCGGACGCGTGGTTTCCCTAGTACGGCCCTCACCGCGACGGGCACGCCGCGACCGTGCCTGGACGATATGCCGCACCGGTATGATGTAGCCTTTCCGGCTCTCTCCCGATCGCGATTCCGATGCCCAGCCCCACCGCCGTCCGGCCCGCCGGGCCGCCCCGCATGTCCGACGTAGCGCGCCTTGCCGGCGTATCGAAGATGACGGTATCGCGCGTGCTCGCGGGCCACAGCGTGGCCGCCGAGACGCGTGCACGGGTCTGCGAGGCCATCGACCGGCTCGGCTACGTGGCGGATGCCGCCGCGGGCGCGCTGTCGTCGGGGCGCTCGGAATTCGTCGCGGTACTGGTGCCGTCGCTGTCGAGCTCCAACTTCTCGGACACCGTGCGCGGCCTGACCGATGCGCTCGAACCGCACGGCCTGCAACTGCTGCTCGGCGACACCGACTACGACCTCGAACGTGAAGAACGGCTGGTCCGTTCGATGCTGCGGCACCAGCCGCGTTGCATCGCGCTGACGGGGTCGCAGCACACCGACGCGACGCGCAAGGTATTGGAGCGCTCCGCGATTCCCGTGGTCGAGATGTGGGACCTGCCCACGCACCCGATCGACACCGCCGTGGGCTTCTCGAACGTGCGGGCCGCCCGTGCGATGGTGCGTCATCTGGCCGAGCGCGGTTACCGGCGCATCGGCTTTCTCGTCGGCGCGAGCGAACTGGATCGCCGCGGCTTGGACCGGCTCAAGGGCTACCAGGCGGAGATCAAGGCGCTCGGGCTGGGCAAACCGCGCGTCGTGCGGCTCGGCGAATCGCCGATCACGATGAGCCACGGCGGGCCGGCGATGGCGGCGCTGCTGGAGCGCTGGCCGGACACCGACGCGGTGATGTGCGTGAGCGACATGTCGGCGTTCGGCGCGATCATGGAATGTCACCGGCGCGGGCTGTCAGTGCCTGCCGACATCGCAGTGGCGGGCTTCGGGAACTTCGAAGTGGCGACCTGCTGCCACCCGACCATCACGACCGTGTCGGTCGACGCGTACGGCATCGGGCTGCGCACGGGCGAGGCGTTGCTGGCGGTGCTGCAAGCCCGTGACGGCGGCGAGCCGACCGAGTCGAAAAGCATCCGGATCGACTACACGATCATCGCGCGGGAAAGCGCCTGACGGGCCGACGGCCGGGCGTGCGCCGACGCGCGACATGCGCGGCCTCCCATCGGCCCCCTGGCCTGCATCTGCGCCACGCGCACACGAAATCCCTTCCGCTACGCAAAAAACCCGTGCTAACATCCCATCGATGTTACCGGTACCATCCGGCATGCAAAATCAAGAAGGCCCTTCGGAGACAGCCTGCCATGTCACACACCCCTCGCCGTCTGCGCAGCCAGGAATGGTTCGACGATCCCGCGCACGCAGACATGACCGCGCTCTATGTCGAGCGCTTCATGAACTACGGGTTGACGCGCGAGGAACTGCAATCGGGCCGCCCCGTCATCGGCATCGCGCAGACGGGCAGCGACCTGGCGCCATGCAACCGCCACCACATCGAGCTGGCCGAACGCACGAAGGCCGGCATCCGCGATGCGGGCGGCATTCCGATGGAGTTCCCCGTGCATCCGCTGGCCGAGCAAAGCCGCCGGCCCACCGCCGCACTCGACCGTAATCTCGCGTACCTCGGGCTGGTGGAAGTGCTGCACGGCTTTCCGCTGGACGGCGTGGTACTGACGACCGGCTGCGACAAGACCACGCCGGCCTGCCTGATGGCCGCGGCGACCGTCGACCTGCCCGCGATCGTGCTGTCGGGCGGCCCGATGCTCGACGGCTGGCATGAGGGCAAGCGGGTCGGCTCGGGCACGGTGATCTGGCATGCACGCAACCTGCTGGCCGCCGGCGAGATCGACTACGAAGGCTTCATGCAGCTGACCACGGCTTCATCGCCGTCGATCGGCCACTGCAACACGATGGGCACCGCGCTGTCGATGAACAGCCTGGCCGAGGCGCTGGGCATGTCGTTGCCGGGCTGCGCGAGCATTCCCGCCGCGTACCGCGAGCGCGGCCAGATGGCTTACGCGACCGGCAAGCGCGCGGTCGAGCTCGTTCGCGAAGACCTGCGCCCGTCGACGATCATGACGCGCGCGGCGTTCGAGAATGCGATCGTCGTGGCCTCCGCGCTCGGCGCATCGACCAACTGCCCGCCGCACCTGATCGCGATTGCGCGCCACATGGGCGTCGAGCTGAGCCTGGACGACTGGCAGCGTTTCGGTGAAGCCGTGCCGCTGCTCGTCAACTGCATGCCGGCCGGCGAATACCTCGGCGAAAGCTTCCACCGCGCCGGCGGCGTGCCCGCCGTGCTGCGCCAGCTCGATGCGGCGGGGCTGTTGCGACGCGACTGCCTGACCGTGTCGGGCCGCGCGATCGGCGAGATCGCCGACACCGCGCAGGACGCCGACCGCGACGTGATCCGTACGCCCGACGCGCCGCTCAAGCATGGCGCCGGCTTCATGGTGCTGTCGGGCAACTTCTTCGACAGCGCGATCATGAAGATGTCGGTGGTGGGCGACGCGTTCCGCCGGACCTACCTTTCCGAGCCGGGCGCGGAGAACACGTTCGAGGCCCGCGCGATCGTGTTCGACGGCCCCGAGGACTACCACGCCCGCATCAACGATCCCGCGCTGAACATCGACGAGCGCTGCATCCTCGTGATCCGCGGCTGCGGCACGGTCGGCTACCCGGGCAGTTCCGAAGTCGTGAACATGGCGCCGCCCGCCGAGCTGGTGAAGCGCGGCGTGACGTCGCTGCCGTGCCTGGGCGACGGCCGCCAGAGCGGCACGTCGGCCAGCCCGTCGATCCTCAACGTGTCGCCGGAAGCGGCAGTGGGGGGCGGCCTCGCGCTGCTGCGCACGAACGACCGCGTGCGCGTGGACCTGAACCGCCGCAGCGTCGACGTGCTCGTCGACGAGGACGAACTCGCGCGCCGCCGCGAGACCGCAAGCTTCACCGTGCCGCAGGCGCAAACGCCGTGGCAGGAACTCTATCGCCGCTTCGTCGGCCAGCTGTCCACCGGCGGCTGCCTCGAACCGGCCACGTTGTACCTGAAGGTAATCGAGCAGCGCGGCAACCCGCGCCATTCGCATTGACCCCACCGCCTCCGACTCTTGCCGAGCTGACCATGCGTACTCCTTCCGTTTCCGATTGCCTGCCGCACGACCTCGACCACGCGCTGCTGATCGGCCGCGTCTGGCGGCACGACGGCGCCCACGCGGGCCCGAGCGTCGTCGCCGTGCGCGGCGGCGAAGTGTTCGACATCACGCGCACCGTGCCGACCACCGCGGACCTGTTCGACCGGCCCGACGCAGTCGCGCTCGCGCGCACCGCTTCCGGCGAATCGCTCGGCCGCGTCGAGCCGCTGCTGCAGGCGGCGCTCGACGGCACGCCGGGTGCCACGCACTTGCTCGCGCCGTGCGACGTGCAGGCCGTCAAGGCGTGCGGCGTGACCTTTGCGGTCAGCCTGATCGAGCGCGTGATCGAGGAACAGGCCGGCGGCGATCCGGCCAAAGCACGGGAGGTACGCGACACCATCGCCGCGACCATCGGCACCGACCTGTCGAAGATCGTGCCCGGCTCGGAAGCCGCGCTGCGCCTGAAGGCGGAACTCGAGCGCCGCGGCGCGTGGTCGCAATACATGGAAGTCGGCATCGGCCCGGATGCCGAGGTGTTCTCCAAGGCGCAGCCGATGTCCGCGGTCGGTTTCGGCGCGGACGTCGGGCTGTTGCCCGTGTCGGTGTGGAACAACCCGGAACCGGAGATCGTGCTGGCGGTCGCCGGCGACGGCAGGCCGGTGGGCGCGACGCTCGGCAACGACGTGAACCTGCGCGACATCGAAGGCCGCTCGGCGCTGCTGCTCGGCAAATGCAAGGACAACAACGGCTCGTGCGCGATCGGCCCGTTCGTGAGGCTGTTCGATGACGGCTTCACGCTCGACAGCGTGCGGGCATGCAGCGTGTCGCTGCGCGTCGAAGGCGCGGACGACGGCTTCGTGCTCGACGGCATCAGCCACATGCGCGAGATCAGCCGCGACCCGGCCGACCTCGTCGCGCAGACCTGCGGCGCGCATCACCAGTATCCGGACGGCTTCATGCTGTTCCTCGGCACGATGTTCTCGCCGATCCAGGATCGCGACGCGCCCGGCGGCGGATTCACGCATCACCTGGGCGACCGCGTGACGATCTCCACGCCCGCGCTCGGCGCGCTCGTCAACACCGTGCGGCTTTGCACGGAGATCGCGCCGTGGACCTTCGGCGTGCGTGCGCTGTATGCGAATCTGGCTGCACGCGGGCTGCTGGCCTGACCGGAACGACGGCGATACGGCCTCCCCACCCGCGATCGATTGCAGTCAGCTGCGGCGTGGGCGGCGCACCCGCGGATCGGCGCAGGATAGAGGCGCGATCCGGCCCGCCGTCGGCGGGCATGCAGCCGGCCGGCTTCGCGGCCGCGTGCTGCTCCGCCGGCCTCTCGCAGGAAACCGGGGCCTGCCCGCCCCGTCAAGCCGCCCGTCACGCCGGCACCGCACGCTCCGCCAGCTTGAACTCCCCGACCGTCTGCGCGAGCCGCGCCGCCTGCTCGCGCAGCGACGTCGCGGCCGCCGCCGATTGCTCGACGAGCGCCGCGTTCTGCTGCGTCGTATCGTCGAGCTGCGACACCGCCTGATTCACCTGCTCGAGCCCCGTGCTCTGCTCCTTCGCGGCGACGCTGATTTCGGCGATCACGCTGGTGATGTTGCGCACGCCGTCGACGATTTCGTCCATCGTCGCCCCGGCCGTCTGGACCAGCCCGGAGCCGCCCTCGATCTTCTCGACCGACGAATGGATCAGCTGCTTGATTTCCCGCGCGGCCTGCGCGCTGCGCTGCGCGAGCGCACGCACCTCCCCGGCGACGACCGCGAAGCCGCGGCCGTGCTCGTTCGCGCGGGCCGCCTCGACGGCGGCGTTCAACGCGAGAATGTTGGTCTGGAACGCGATGCCGTCGATCACGCCGACGATGTTGGCGATCTCTGCCGACGCCTGCGTGATGTCGCTCATCGTCGACACGACTTCGCGCACGACCGTGCCGCCCCGCAGCGCGACATCCGACGCCGATTCCGCCAGACGGTTCACCTGGCTCGCCGCATCGGCCGAATTGCGGGCCGTGCCGGCGATCTCCTCGAGCGCGGCGGCCGTTTCCTGGAGGCTCGACGCCGCGTGTTCGGTGCGGGCCGACAGATCCTGATTGCCCTGGGCGATCTCGGCGCTCGCGAGGTTGACGGACGTGCTGAACGCGCGGATCTGCAGCAGGATCGCGCTGATCTTCTCGGCGAATGCGTTGAACGCCCGCGCGATCTGCGCGGCTTCGTCCGTGCCGTCGGCAGGCAGGCGCTTCGTCAGGTCGCCGCTGCCGCTCGATACGTCCGTGAGCGCATCGCGCACCATCAGGATGCGCTTGAAGGCCGCGTTCGTCATCGCGCCGACGAGCGCGGCCGCGATGATGGCGACGATCACGATCGCCAGCAGCGTCGTCGTCGCGACCGCGCGCATGCCGGCCGTCACGTCGCCCTTGTCGAGCGCGAGTACCAGCGACCAGTCGGTGCCGACGATCGGTTGCGCGCGCATCAATTTGGCGGCGCCGTCGATGTCGACTGCGACGGGTGCGGATGCCGTCTGCAGCGCGCCGAGGTGGTCGGCATCGAGTTCCGGCGAGAGACCGGTGGCCGGCTTCATGATCAGGTCGGTCTTGGCCGACGCGATCACGCGGCCGCCCTTGTCCACCAGGAATGCAAAGCTCGCCGGGGTCGGGTGAACGGAAGTCACGATCGAGCTCACGTTCTCCATGAACAGGCTGGCTGCCAGCACGCCCTTCACCGCGCCGTCGCGCACCACGGGCACCGCGAACGCCACGGCCGGCCTGCCGCTCGTCGCATCGCGATAGAGCGCCGTCACGACCAGACGGCCCGCGCCGACGGCCTGCTTGTACCAGGGCCGCGCGGTCGGATCGTAGCCGGGCGCGAGCGGCACGTTGGAAAACGCCGTCTTGTCCGGCAGGCCGAGCGTCAGCACCTCGAAGCCGCCCGACTTGCCGAGCAGCTTCAATGCCGGCACCGGGTCGCCCTCGCCGATCGCGATCGTGTCCGCGAGCGCCTGGGTTTCGCGCGCGCGGCTGGCCACCCATTCGTCGATCGCGAGCGCATGCCCGGCGAGGATCGACTTGTGATTCTGGTCGATGGCCTCGTCGTTGTGGGTCTTGACGACGTAATAGACCAGCCCCCCGGTTACGGCCAGCGCCGTCACTACGATGGCGACACACGTCGCCAGTATCCGTGCGCGAATTGATGACAGCATGATGACTTCGGTCTCCGTTACCGCGTGATTGAACTGGATCGGTGAACAGGCTGATCCTGATCCATTTAACGGCACCGGGGGCGGGAAGTTGAGCGACGCCGGAAGGACGGCGACCGAAACGGGCACGCAGAGGGCGACACGGCACGCTATCGCGAGGAGCGCACGGGCCTGGGGCGTCGTGCGGAAAACGGCGCCGTTCGCCCGTTCGTCGTGACAAATGCGGATCGCGGCCGGATTTTTTTGACGACAGGCAACACGCAAACGATTGCCCCGGGGAGCGATCCTAAATTGTTCATTCACCGTTCCGATAATGAGGAAAGCTATTTGATATCAACCACTGGACTTTTCCCATGAATGATCGACGGTTAACGGTTCGTACGAAGCTGCTGATGGCTTTCGCACTGCTTACGTGCATGGTCGTGCTCGTCTCCCTCCTCGGCATCGTCTCGCTCGGCAACGCGAACGCGGCATTCGACGACTATGTCAACGGCACCAACGCCCGTGCGACCCTGGCGGACAAGATCCGCTTCGCGGTCGACCGGCGCGCGATCGCCGCCCGCAACCAGGTGCTCGCGGCCAGCCCGCGCGACGCGGACCTCGAGAAGGAGGCCGCACTGCAGGCCGACCGCGAAGTCGGCGCGCTGATGGGCGAACTGACGAATGCGGTCCGCGAGGGAAGCGGCGCGTCCGACAAGTCTCGCGAACTGGTTCGGCAAATCGGGGCGGTCGAGGCGCAGTACGGCCCGGTGGCGCGCGCCATCGTCGACGCAGCGGCGAACAACCGGCGCGACCAGGCGATCACGATGATCAACGAACAGTGCCGACCGCTGCTGGCCCAGCTCGTCGCGGCCACCGACGCGTATGCGACGTACACGCGGTTGCGGGCCGGCCAACTGGTGAAGGAATCGGACGATCGCTATACCTCGCGACGGCTCATGCTGATCGCGATCTGCATCGCCGCCGCCGCGGCCGCCGCGATCTCGGGCCTCTTCATCACCCGCGGCCTGCTGCGCGCACTGGGCACGGAGCCCGCCGCGCTCAGCGAGATCGCCGGCCATATCGCCGCCGGCAACCTCGCCGCCGAATCCACGACCGGCGCCGCGCCGACCGGCAGCGTGCTGGCTTCCATGCGGGACATGCAGGCGAACCTGATTCGCCTGATCTCGGAAGTCCGTACCGCATCGGGCAACGTCGCGACCGGGGCCGGCGAAATCGCGTCCGGCAACCAGGATCTCTCCTCCCGCACGGAACAGCAGGCGGCCTCGTTGCAGGAGACCGCGTCGAGCATGGAGCAGTTGACGTCCACCGTGCGCCTGAACGCCGACAACGCGCAGCAGGCGAGCGGCCTGGCCAACAATGCATCGGAGGTCGCCCAGCGCGGCAGCACGGCGGTCGGCCTGATGGTCGACACGATGACGGACATCAGCGCGAGCTCCGCCAAGATCGCCGAGATCACCGGCATCATCGAAGGAATCGCATTCCAGACCAACATTCTCGCGCTCAACGCAGCTGTCGAGGCCGCCCGCGCCGGCGAACAGGGCCGCGGCTTCGCGGTGGTGGCAAGCGAAGTCAGGAGTCTGGCGCAGCGTTCGTCGAGCGCCGCGAAGGAAATTCGCGAACTGATCTCGCAATCGGTCCAGAAAATCCAGGATGGCTCGCATATCGCGAACAACGCGGGCGATACGATGAGCCAGGTCACGCATGCGATCTCGCGCGTGACCGACATCATGGGCGAGATCGCCGCGGCGTCGAGCGAGCAGAGCCGCGGCATCGAGCAGGTCAATCTGGCCATCACGCAAATGGACGAAGTCACGCAGCAGAATGCGGCACTCGTCGAGCAGGCCGCCGCCGCATCGAAGTCGCTCGAGGAACAGGGAAACCGGCTTGCCGAGGCCGTCTCGCTGTTCCGGCTGGACACGCGCACGGCCGGCGCGTAGGCCGGCGCCCGCCGCCCTGTATCGATGACGGACGCCATGGATTCCGGCGTCCGTCATGTTAAGCATCGGAAATTAACCAGATAGTGGGAATTTTCGCCGGCCGCGTACGACGCGAAACAATTCCGTAACGACCGCGTAACGATCGCTCACCACAATCCTCCATCTTCTACCATCAGGATGGAGTCTTGCATGTTTGCGTCACGAAGCCGTTTCCCGCTGCACGTCGCGGCATTGTCGAGTGCGATCGTACTGGCTGCCTGCGGCGGCGGCGACGACGTCACGTCGACCGGCACGATCGCCGCGGCCGTTCCCGCGCCGCCCGCCGACCCCGGCTTCGTCGACAGCGCGCCGATCCCGAGCGCACCCGCTTTCGTCGACAACGTCGCGACCAACCAGCGCGGCGATGCGCGCTATGCGACGCTGTCGACCAACGCCGCGGTGCGCGTGTTGAGCCGTTTCCTCGATCTGTGGCAGCCGGCGACGATGCTGGTCGACGCGGGCGTGAGCGCGCCGGCGAACGGCGCGTTCCCGGCCATCTCGCCGTCGACGTGCTCCGGACTGCCGAACAGCGGCGTGCCGTGCGGCACGATCCTGAACGATGCGGTGCTGTCGGCCAACGTGCAGTACGTGATCAACGCGACGACCGCGCGTACGCCGCAACAGGCCGATGCCGCGTACTACGACGACCGGCGCGGCAAGGGATACAGCGTGACCGACGGCATGGGCCCGCTCACCGCCGCGTGGCGCACCGCGGCCCAGCAGACGACCAGCATCACCAGCGTGCCCGCCGATGCGACGACCGTGCTGTACAACGATTCCGGCAACAACGTCGGCGTCGGCAGCAGCAGCGGCAACGCCAGCTTCGGCAAGGTCGTCGACCTGCTCAACGAAATGGGCAACAACGCGTCGACCGAGCCGTCGAAGCGCTTCTTCAAATACGCGCGCCCGTACCGCTGGAGCACGAGTGTGGTCGTCGCGCCGACGCTCGTGCCGGCCGAAAGCACGACGCCCGCGACCGACGGCGGCTTCGTCAGCGGCCACACGGCCGAGGCTGTGCGCGATGCGACGACGATGGCGTGGCTCGTGCCGGAACGCTTCCAGGAAATGCTCAGCCGCGGCCTCGAACTGGGCGAGAACCGGATTCTCGCCGGCATGCATTCGCCGCTCGACGTGATCGGCGGGCGCATGCTCGCGCTGGCCCTCAGCGCAGCGAACCTGACCGCGTACGCCAGCGACGCGCAGGCCGCCTACACGCAAGCGCATCAGACGCTGCAGCAACTGACCGGAACGAGCGCCACGACCTTCTCCGCATTCGCGCACTCGGGCACGACGGCCACCGACCGGTTCGCCGACTACACGGCGAACAAGACCGCGTTCCTGCGCCGCATGACCTTCGGCTTCGGCGCGATCGAATCGACGAACGCACCGCCGGTCGTGCCTAAGGGCGCGGAGATCCTGCTGCAGACGCGCTTCCCGTACCTGAGCGCCGACCAGCGGCGCGTCGTGCTGAAGACGACCGAGCTGCCGTCCGGCTATCCGGTCATGGACGACGCGGAAGGCTGGGGGCGCCTGAACCTGTTCGCGGCGGCCGACGGCTACGGCGCGTTCAACGGCAACGTGATCGTGTCGATGGATGCGTCGCAGGGCGGGCTCAATGCCGCCGACCTGTGGCGCAACGACGTCGCGGGCGCCGGCAAGCTGACGCTGCAAGGCAGCGGCACGCTGACGCTGGCAGGCAACAACGCCTACACGGGCGGCACGCAGGTGAGCGGCGGCACGCTGGCGGCCGCGTCCGCGACGGCGTTCGGCAAAGGCGACGTGTACGTCGGCCCGGGCGGCAGCGTGCGAATCGCGGCCGCCGCGCCGGTGACGATCGCGACCCGCTACACGCAGCTCGACAACACGACGCTCGAACTCGACATCGACGGCAACGGCGGCGGGCGGCTGCGCGTGGGCGGGCCGCTCACCGTCGCGGGCGGCACGCTGCACGTGAAGTTCGTGAACGGCTACGCGCCGAAGGCCGGCGATACCATCGCGCTGATCGACGGCGCGGCGGCGGCCGCGAAGTTCACGACGGTGACGGTCGACGGGTTCAAGGCCACGCCGGTGTACACCGCGACGGGCGTGTCGATCACGTTGTCGGCGGCATAACCGGCGCGGACGATCGATCCTGCAACGGTGCCGCCCCCGGGCGGCTTCGGCTTCGGCTACGCGAAGCGACCGGAGGCTGCCATGCCGGCGCCGTCCGGGCCAGATCGCGTACCGAAGCGCCGTTGCAACTCGATGATCGTCGGCAGGTTGAAATCGTGGACGTCCGGCGTGGCGCCGCCCTGCCGCCGGCTCACCTCGACACAGAGTTCCAGCGCACGCGCGCGCGTCTCGGCGAGCAAGCGCAGCGCCTCGCCGAGCAAGCCCTTCTCCAGTTCCGACAGCGAGCCGTCGTGACCGGTTTCGCCGATCGCCGGCTCGCTCATGCTGGTTTCCATCGCGGCTCCTCCTTCGCTGTCCGATTGCGCACGCGGTCGCACGCCGCCTTTCGCGTCACATGACCGCGCCGCGCAGCCACGGCACGAACTCGCGTTCGCCGATGCCGTTGTCCTCGCTGCGGGATCTGCGTCCGGAGGCGACGTCGAGCATCAGCCGGAACAGCCGCTCGCCCGCTTCGCCGACCGAGAGCGAACCGGCGACGATCCCGCCGCTGTCGAAATCCATGTCCGACTGCATCCGCTCGAACAAGCCGGTCGTCGTCGCGATCTTGATCGTCGGTACCGGCTTCGAGCCGAACACCGAACCGCGGCCCGTCGTGAAGCACACGAGATTCGCGCCGCCGGCGATCTGCCCGGTGGCCGACACCGGGTCGTAACCGGGCGTATCCATGAACACGAGCCCGGCTTGCCGCACCGGCTCCGCATAGTCGTAGACCGCGCGCAGCGGCGAGCGGCCGCCCTTCGACACCGCGCCGAGCGATTTCTCGAGAATCGTCGTGATGCCGCCGGCGAGGTTGCCGGGCGACGGGTTGTTGTTCATTTCGCCGCCGTTGTCGGCGACGTAGCGCTCCCACCACTGCAACCTGCCGAGCAAGCGCTCGGCCACGTCGCGCGAAGCTGCCCGCGCGATCAGCAAATGCTCCGCGCCGTAGATCTCGGGCGTCTCGGACAGAATCGCGGTGCCGCCGTTGCGGACCAGCAGATCGACTGCCGCGCCGAGCGCCGGATTCGCGGTGATGCCCGAGTAGCCGTCGGACCCACCACACTGCAGGCCGACCGTCAGCCGCGAGGCCGGCACGGCGCTGCGACGCGCGCCTTCGGCCCGCTCCAGCAACTCGCGCACGATCGACACGCCTTTGGCCACGGTGTCGCGCACCCCGCCCTCGTCCTGGATGACCAGCGTGCGCACGGTGCCCGGCGATGCCGCATCGAGCCGTTGCGCGAGCGCGCCGACCTGGTTGACCTCGCACCCGAGGCCGACGAGCAGCACGCCGGCGAAATTCGGGTTGCGCGCATAGCCGACGAGCGTGCGCCGCAGCAGTTCGATGCCGTCGCCGGTCGCCGACATGCCGCAGCCGCTCTGATGGGTGATCGCGACGACGCCGTCGACGTGACCGAACGCATCGAGCGCGCCGTGCCGGTATGCATCGGCGATCGCATGACACACGCTCGCCGAACAGTTGACGCTCGCGATCACGCCAACGTAGTTGCGGGTCCCCACGCTGCCGTCGGGCCGCACGAATCCGTCGAAGGTATCGCGGCGATCCGCGGCAACGTCGTGCGTGCCGCCGACCGACCCGTCATCGTGCGCATGCCGCTCGGGCATCCCGACGTTGTGCACGTGAACATGCTCGCCCGCGGCGATGTCGCGCAGCGCGACACCGATCGGCTGCCCGCATTTGACGATCGTGTCGCCGCGCGCGATCGGCGCGGTGGCGATCTTGTGGCCGGCCGGTATCGCGGCCGCCGGCCGCAGCGGTGCGCCGTGTACGTCGACCGGCACCTCCGGCGCGAGCGCGTCGAGTGCGACGGCGACGTTGTCGTTGCGGTGAAGAATCACGATGGTCGGTTGCTTCACGATGCATCTCTCCCTGTCATTGCGATGGCCGCCGGCTCATAGCGGGCGACGAGTTGCCGTAACCGTGGCTGTTCAGTCTGCACCGCCAGCGAATCCGCGAGCGCGAGCAGCGGCTCGATCCGCCGCGCCACCTTCTCCCGATGGTTGATTGCGATATCGGCGATGCGATGCGCAAGAAACGGATTGAGAAAGCGCTCGCGCACGCTGTCGACGTAGCGTTCCGCCGTGTCGCGCAAGCCCAGCGCGACGAAAACCGGCGCGACTTCATCGCGCCACACGGCTTCGAGACCGTCGCGCAGCCGCGCATCGTTCATCGCGTCCAGCACCGTTTCCGATGCGTCGCGCCCTGCCGCGAGCCACTGCTCCGCGAGCCAGCTGTGCCCGAGATTGAGGAAGAACAGCTTCAGGCGCTCGTGGCCGCGCAAATCGTCGGTGACGACGATCTGCGCATGCGTGCACGGCAGCGCCATATCGGCACGCCGTTCGATCGCCCATAGCGCGTAGGGCTCCGCGATCGCGCCGACCGGATGCAGCGGCTCGGACACGATGCGGTCGACGAGCGAGTTGACCCATACGCAGCGGTTGCCCAGATAGTCGGCGAACGCGTCGGGCAGCCGCCACTGGCGCGCGAGGCCCAGCACGATGTCGCGCAGCGTGTCGCCGTTGTTCGTCACCAGTTCGCAAGGCAGCACGGTGACGCCATCGCCGGGCCGCACCTGCCAGCGCGCGTGCAGCAGCGCGAGCAGCTTCGCCGGAAAGCCGTGCGGTGCGTGCGCCGGTTGGGCCAGCAGGTCCACCGTGTCGCGCGGATCGGGGCGATACCCTGCGTCGCCGGTGTTCGACACGATCACGCGCACCGTCTCGATCGCGGCACCGCGGATCTCCGCCCAGTCCCGC
The DNA here is from genome assembly GCF_016586105.1 of Burkholderia sp. E168m15. NCBI lineage: Bacteria > Pseudomonadati > Pseudomonadota > Betaproteobacteria > Burkholderiales > Burkholderiaceae > Burkholderia > Burkholderia sp. E168m15. The sequence goes on along the minus strand of NZ_BCPO01000205.1, from coordinate 46,214 downwards.
TCGGCGTCCCACGCGCGCTGCACGGCGCGGCACTCGACGACTTCGTCGACCACGACGCCGTGCTCGCGCCCGCGAATCCGCACCGGATAGCGACCGGTGGCGCGCAGCGCGTCGATGCGGGCGCGGCTGGCCGGATTGCCGGTCGTCTGCACGATGCCGATGCCGCCCATCGCGTTGCCGTCGTCCAGCGCCTGGGACACGAACAGGTCGACGTGCGCCAGCAGGAAGCGGCTCGTGCCGAACTGCAGGATCGGCGGCATCATCGCGTGCGCTCCGCGTGCCGGATTCGATCGTTCAGCATTCGACGAGCGCCTTCACGACGGTCTGCCCCGCCTCCAGCAGGCGCGGCAGCGCATCCGGCACCTCCTCGAGCCGCATCCGGTGCGTGTTCAGCGCGCGGTCCGGAATGCGCCCCGCACGCATCGCGTCGAGCACTGTCGCGAAATCCTCGGCGGTCGCATTGCGGCTCGCGAGCAGCGTGGTTTCCCGCTTGTGGAATTCCGGGTCCGAAAACGCGACATGCCCGCGCACGATCGAGATCAACGTGTACTTGCCGCCGTGCGCGACGAACTCGAAACCGCGATTCATCGCATCGAGGTTGCCGGTCGCGTCGAATACCGCATCGAAATACTCGCCGTTCGTCAACGACGCGAGACGCGCTGCGTCGTCTTCCCCCACCTCCACCGTCGCATCGACCGTGAGATGCTGCCGGCAAAACGCGAGCCGATCCGCCCGCGTGTCGAGGCATGTGACGTCGGCGCCGCGCAGCTTCGCGAAGATCATCGCCGCCATGCCGATCGGCCCGGCGCCGACAATCAGCGCCCGCTGTCCGGCACGGACGTCCGCGCGCCGCACCGCATGCGCGCCGATCGCAAGGAATTCCAGCATCGCCGCCTGGTCGAGCGAAATGCCGTCGGCCTTGTGAACGAACTGCGCGGGCACGCTCAGGTATTCGGCGAGCGCGCCGTCGCGATGCACGCCGAGCACCTTGATGTTGACGCAGCAGTTCGTGTTGCCGTGGCGGCAGGCGACGCAGTGTCCGCACGACAGATACGGCATCACGTACACCGCGTCGCCCACGCCGAGACCCGACTCCGGTTCCGCCTCGACGACGACCGCGGAAAGCTCGTGCCCCATCACGCGCGGATAGTCGAGGTACGGCTGGTTGCCGGTGAAGATGTGCAGGTCGGTGCCGCAGATGCCGACCCGTTGCACGCGCAACAGCACTTCGCCGCTGCCGCGCACGGGCAGTTCGCGCTGCTGCACGCGCAGCACGCCGGGGGATTCGCAGATCACGCTGAGCATGTCGGTTTTCCTTTCGTTCGGTTTCATTCGTCGTGGCGTGCGGTGTCGATCCGGTAGAAGCGCCGTGCGTTACCGCCGAAGAGGTCGGGCAATGCCGCGGAGCCGAGCAACCGTGCGCAATCGTCCTCGCACGCAGCCAGCCATTCGCCGTAGCCGCCGCATGCCGACGCCAGCCGCAGCACCGGCCAGTCGCTGCCCCACATCAGGCGCGTCGGCCCGAACAGTTCGGCCAGCGCGTGGACATACGGCCGCGTGCGCGTGCGGACGGCATCGGGGCCGGCCGACGGCCCCGCTTCGGTCCAGAGACCGGACAGCTTGCAATGAAGGTTCGGCAGGCTCGCGAGCCGGCTCATCGCGGACAGCCACGGCTGCAATTCGCCGCGCTCGATGAACGGCTTCGCGCCGTGGTCGATCACGATCGGCAGTTCGGGATGGCGCCGCGCGAACGCGTATAGCGCGTCGAGATGACGCGGCATCACGAGTGCATCGAAACGCAGCCCGTGCTCGAGCATCGCGGCGACCGCGCGATCCAGGCGCGGATCGTCGATCCACGCGTCGTCGGGCAGATCCTGCAGCATCGGTCGCAAGCCGCGCGCTTTCGGTGCCGCCGCGAACGCCGCGATCCGCGCCGGTGCGTCGTCGGCCTTCAGGTCGACCCAGCCGACCACGGCGCCGACGGTCGGCGTTTCATTCGCGAGATCGAGCAGAAAACGCGTGTCGGCTTCACTCGGCAGCGATTGCACGAGGACGGTGGTATCGATGCGCGCGGCGTCGAGCAGCGGCGCCAGATCGGCGGGGCCGAAATCCCGGTGAATCGCATCGAGTTCGGCCGGCGGCCAGCAGCCGGCCCGCGCGCCGATTCGCCAGTAGTGCTGATGGGCGTCGATCCGCGCGGTCATGCGCGGGCTCCCGGAACCGGCGCGTGCGCCGCGATCAACCCTTCGTCGCGCAACGCATCCCACAGTTCGGCCGGCGCGGGGCGCTCGAACCAGTCGATGTTCTGCTTCAACTGGCCCACGCTGCGCGCGCCGATCACGCACGACACGACGGCCGGATGGCCGAACGGGAACTGCAACGCAGCGGCGGGAAGCGGCACGTCGAAGCGCTTGCACAGCGCGCCCAGCCGCGTCGCCTTGTCGATCACGTCGGCGCTCGCGTCCGCATAGTTGAACTTGCCGTTGCCGGCGAGCAGGCCGGAATTGAACACGCCGCCGATCACGATCGCCGTCCCTTCCCGGGCGCACGCGTCGAGCAGCGGTTCGAGCGCCGTCTGTTCGAGCAGCGTGTAGCGGCCGGCCAGCAGCACGGCGTCGAGCGCCGCTTCGTTCAACGCGTCGGCCGCGACTTCCCATTCGTTCACGCCGAGACCGAACCCGCCGATCTCGCCGCCCGAGCGCAGCGCCTCCAGCGCGCGAAACCCGCCGCCGCGGGTCAACTGCGCCCAGTAGTGCGCGTGACGATCGCCATGCGTCATCGCGCCGATGTCGTGCACGTACAGCATGTCAATCCGCGCGAGCCCGAGCCGTTGCCGGCTGTCGTCGTACGAGCGCATGATGCCGTCGTAGCTGTAGTCGTAGACCGGCCGGAACGGCAGCGGCTCGGCCCAGCCGTCGTCGCCCGGCCGCACGCTCGCGTCGGCGCGCATCAGCCGCCCGACCTTCGTGCTGAGCGTGAAGGCGCCGCGCTCGCGCGCGGCGAGCCCCGCCCCCACGCGCCGCTCGGACAGCGTGTAGCCGTAATACGGCGCGGTGTCGAAATAGCGCAGGCCGGCCGCCCACGCGGCATCGACGAGGGCTGCGGCATCGGCGGCCGACATCGGCCGATAAAGGCCGCCGAGCTGCGAGCAGCCGAGGCCGAGCGCGGACACCGTCAGCCCGCTGCGCGGCAAGGTGCGCGTATCGTTTGCGTTCATGAGGCGTGACTGGTTGCGGGAAAGAGACACGGCGATCAGTACAGGACGTTCTTCGCCGCCTGCGAATCGAGGTTCTGCTTGTCGACCATCACGACGCCGGTATCGATCAGCTTCGGCGCGGGCTTGCGCTCGATGACGTCGAGCGCCGTGCGCACGCCCTGGTTCCCCATCTGCCACGAGCCCTGCACGGCGATCGCCTGCACGGTGCCGTCGCGCACGAAGCCCTGCAGGTCCTCGTTGCCGTCGAACCCGATCGCCACCACCTTGCCCGCCTTACCCGACTGCTTCAGCGCGCGGCCCATCCCGACCGCGGTCGGCTCGTTCGCGCCGAAGATGCCCTTCAGGTCCGGGTTCGCCGACAGCACGTCGGTCGTCTGGTTCAGCGCGGTCGCCATTTGCGATTGCGAGTAGTACGGGCCGACGACCTGCAGCTTCGAATGGCTCTCGATGTACTTGCGGAACCCGCCGACACGGCTGACCTCCGACCCCGCGCCCGGCACGTACGACATGATCGCGATCTTGCCAGACTGCCCGACGCGGTCGATCAGCGCCTTCGCGCACAGCGCGCCCGCCTTCTCGTTGTCGGTCGACAGGAACGCCTGGTAGTACGGTTTGCCGGCGTCGGCGATGGCCGAGTCGATCAGCACGACGGGAATGTGCGCTTCCCACGCCTTCTTGATCGCGGGCACGAGCGCATCGGGATCGGACGGCGCGAGCACGATGCCCGCCACGTGACGCGTGACCGCGTTGTCGACCATGTTGACCTGCCCGCTGATGTCCGACTCGGCCGCCGGCCCCTGGAACGTCATCGTGTAGCCCTTGGCGCCGTCGAGCGCCGCCTTCGCGCCCTTCTGCACGTTCTGCCAGTAGTTCGAATTGACCGTCTTGACGATCACCGCGATTTCGCCGCCCGCCGCATACGCACCGCTGCTGCATACCGCGAACACGCACGCCGATGCCGCCAGCAGGATGGATTTGTTCATGTCTCGCTCCGCTTCTCGTTGGTAGGGACTGCTTGCTGCCGGTCAGGGCCGGCGATTGCGCAACTGGTCGATCCACACCGTGCCGAGGATCACGACGCCGATGATGATCTGCTGGATGAAGCTCGACACGCCGTTCATGTTCAGGCCGTTGCGCAGCACGCCGATCACGAACGCGCCGATCGCCGTGCCGGAAATCGTGCCGACGCCGCCCATCAGCGACGTGCCGCCGATGACCGAGCTGGCGATCGCGTCGAGCTCGTACATCACGCCTTCGTTCGGTTGCCCGGTGACGAGCCGCGACATCAGCACGCAGCCGGTCACGCCCGCGAGCGCGCCGGACAGCACGTAGGTGAACAGCTTCACGCCCTGCACGTTCACGCCCGACAGCCGGGCCGCTTCCGCGTTCGACCCGACCGCATAGATATGACGGCCGAGCGACGTTCTCGACAGCAGGACCGACACCACGACGAACAGCACGACCATGATCACGACCGGATACGGAATGCCGGGAAAGGTCGTGTCGGGGAAGCCGTCTGCGCCGATCCGCGAGATCCGCAGCAGCGCGCCGTTGCCGAGCGCGCCGAACGCGTCGCCGAGATCCGATACCGGCCGGGCGCCCGTGATCTGGAGCGCGATGCCGCGCGCGACGAGCATCATGCCGAGCGTCGCGATGAACGGCGGCAGGCCCATCTGCGTCACGCAGATGCCGTTGACGAGCCCGCACAGCGCGCCGACCAGGATGCCGGCCGCCATCGCCGCGGGCACCGGCACGCCGGCCTTGACCAGCAGCGCGGCGCACACGCCGGCCAGCGCGAGCACCGAGCCGACCGACAGGTCGATGCCGCCGGTGATGATCACGCAGGTGGCGGCCACGCCCAGATAGGCGATGGACGTGACCTGCAGGCCGACGGTCATCAGGTTGTCGACCGAGAAGAACGCCGCGCTCGATATCGAGAACGCGAACACGAGCACGACGAGACTGCCCAGCGCCGCGAACTTCTGGATCAGGTCGCGCCGCCGCTGTCGCGCCGCCCGTTCGTCGGCCTGGCTTCGATCGGATGTCATTTCAAGCATGGGAACGCCCCGACGCGTAGTGCATGATCTCCTCCTGACTGGTGTGTTTCGTATCGAGAATGGCGGTCATTCGACCTTCATGAAAAACGGCGATCCGGTCGGTCATGCCGAGCAGCTCCGGCAGTTCCGAACTGATCAGCACCACGCCGACGCCGTCGGCGGCGAGCCGGTCCATCAGCCCGTAGATCGCGAATTTGGCGCCGACGTCGATCCCGCGCGTCGGCTCGTCGAAGAACAGGATCTTCGAGCCGCGGTACAGCCATTTGCCGATGACGACCTTCTGCTGGTTGCCGCCGGACAGGTTGCGCACGCGCTGGTGCACGGACGGCGTGCGAATCGCCAGGTCCTGCACGTAGCGGCGCGCCACGTCGATCTCGTCGTCGAAACGCAGGAATCCGAAGCGCGACGCGATGCCGCGCACGTTCGCGAGCGTGAGATTCGCCGCGACCGGCATCGGCAGCGCGAGCCCCTCCTTCTTGCGGTCCTCCGACAGGTACGCGATGCCGTGCCGGATCGCCTCGCGCGGCGAGCGGATCGTCACGGGCCGGCCGTGCAGCGCGATCGTGCCGCCGTCGGGACGATCGGCGCCGAAGATCGCGCGCGCGATCTCGGTGCGCCCGGCGCCCATCAATCCCGCGAAACCGAGGATCTCGCCACGGCGCAGCGCGAACGACACCGGCCCGAACACGCCGTCGCGACGCAGGTCCCGCACGTCGAGCAGCACGTCGTCGGTCGGCACCGATTGCCGCGACGGATAGGCGTCGTCGAGCGTCCGCCCCACCATGCGCGCGACGATGTCGTCGATGCTCACGTCGGCGAAATCGTCCGTCGAAATGTGGCGCCCGTCGCGCAGCACCGTCACGCGATCGACGATCTGCGCCATTTCGTCGAGCCGGTGCGAGATATACAGAATCGCCACGCCGTCGGCGCGCAGCTCCTCGATGATGCGAAAGAGTTGCACCGTTTCCGCTTCCGTCAGCGACGACGTGGGCTCGTCCATGATCAGCACGCGCGCATCGTGCGACAGCGCCTTCGCGATCTCGACCATTTGCTGCTGCGCGATGGACAGCACGCCGACCTTCGTCGTCGGCGCGACGTTCAGGCCGATGCGCGCGATGCAGCGCGCCGCCTCCGCGTTCATGCGTTTCGTATCGACGAACGGCCCGCGCCGCGGCTCGCGCGCAAGGAACAGGTTCTCCGCCACGCTCAGGTGCGGGACGAGATTGAGTTCCTGGTGGATGATCGAGATGCCGGCCGCCTGCGCTTCGGAAGCCGAACGAAACCGCACCGGCGCGCCGCGATAGTGAACGGCACCCTCGTCGGGCAGGTATTGGCCGCTGATGATCTTCATCAGCGTCGATTTGCCCGCGCCGTTTTCGCCGCACACCGCATGCACCTCGCCGCGGCGCAGGTCGAGGCGAATCCCGTCGAGCGCGAGGACGCCCGGGAAGCGCTTGCGAATCCCGTCCAGGCGCAGGATCTCCTGGTCGGCTTCGTCGTGCGCGGCCTGACCGGGCAGATTGCGAGGCATTGCCATTGCGTCTCCTTGGGATGGATCGACCTCGACACTACGTGGTCAGTCCAATTTGGCTGAATTACAGCAATCAAACTCATTTTGGTCAAGCCAATTTAATTATTCACATCTGATCTTACCAATGGTGAAAACCCGGACATCCGAATGAACGCGCCGCCGCACGGGGCGATGCAGCAAGCGTGATAGACTCCGCGACACGCGCTTGCGCCCAAAGCGCCTTGATCCCGATCCATCGAATGAAATCGACAGAACCCAAGCGGCTTTACCAATCGGTCGCGGCCCAGATCGTCGCGCTGATTCGTCAGGGCGAATTCGCGATCGGCGAGCGGTTACCGCCGGAGCGCGAGCTGGCGCTGACGCTCGGCGTATCGCGCCCATCGCTGCGCGAAGCGTTGATCGCGCTGGAAATCGGCGGCCAGATCGAAATCCGGATGGGCTCCGGCGTCTATGTGCGCGACACGGCGGCCGACGACGTCGGCCCGATGGCCACGCTCGGCGACAGTCCGTCGGAATTGATGCAGGCCCGCGCGGCCGTCGAAGGCAGCGTCGCCGCGCTGGCCGCCGCGCGGATGACGGCCGCCATGCTGGAACGCCTGCGCCGCACCGTGCAGCGCATGAAGCGGCTCGCGGAGGCCGGCAAATCGCCGGTCGAAGCCGACCGGCAGTTCCACATGCTGATCGCGGAAGCCGCCGGCAATTCGGTGCTCACCCGCTTCGTCGGCGAGCTGTTCGACAGCCGCCACGACCCAATCGCGGCCGCCATGCGCGGTCACGCGGAAAATCCGCAGACCTGGACCGCCGCGGTGCGCGAGCACGAGGACGTGCTGCTCGCGCTGCAGGCCGGCGACCCGATTGCGGCCCAGACGGCGATTCGCGCGCATCTTCGTGCGTCCGAAGCGCGGTGGATCGAGGGTGGCCTGAAAGCCGATCCGGATTGACCGCGTGCCGGCGCCGGCACGCGTTGGCGAGCACGGGCGCCGGCAACGCGCTATTCAACGCCCTGCAACGCGGCCCGTTCGCTGGCCGTGCGGCGCGCCGGCAGCGTGCGCGGCACCAGGCTCGTCACCAGCACCGCGCCGACCACCAGCAGCCCCGCCACCACCCCGAACCCGGCATACGGCGCGCCGGTCCGCGCAAACAGGACGCCGACCAGCCACGAACTGAACGCCCCGCCGAGCGAACCCAGCATGCTGATCACCGCGATGCCCGCCGCCGCCGCCCGGCCGGTCAGTTGGGCAGCCGGAATCGTCCAGAACACGATCGGCACGGTGAACGCGCACAGCTGCGCGATCGCAAGCAAGGCCACGGTGATCCATACGTGACCGACCGAGAAGCGCAGGAGCAGCAGACTGCAGGCGGTGACGAGCATGCACACCACCGCATGCCACCGGCGCTCGCCGTATCGGTCGGAACTCCATGCGATCGCCACGTTGCCGATCATCGTGAACACGGAAATCAGTCCGGACAACCAACCGATTCCGGTGACGCTCGCCACCCCGGCCGCCTTCAGCACCGTCGGCGACCAGAACGTCACCGTACCCATGCCGACGTAGACGCAGAAATAGATCGCCGCAAGCCCCAGCACCCGACCGTTGCGAACGATGTCGAGCACGCCCACCCGGCCATGGCCGACCACGGCCGAGGCCCGCTCCGCGTCCAGATCGCGCAAGAGCGCCTGCCGCTCCGGCGGCGACAGCCATGCCGCCTGCTCCGGCCGGTCGCTCAGCATCCGCGGCGCGACCAGCCCGAGCGCGATGGCCGGCAATCCCTCGATCAGGAACAGCCATTGCCATCCGCGTAACCCCATCGTGTCCTGCAGGTGCGCCATGATCCAGCCGGACAGCGGTCCGCCGATCATCCCGGCTACAGGAACGGCGAGCAGCAGCACGCTGTTGACACGGGCGCGCACCGTATCCGGAAACCAGTACGACAGGTACAGGATCAGGCCCGGAAAGAAGCCGGCCTCGGCGGCGCCGAGCAGAAAGCGCACCACGTACAGCGACACGCTCCCGGTCACGAACATCTGCGCCACCGTGCAGAGGCCCCACAGCACCATGATTCGCATGAGCGTGCGGCTCGCGCCGATGCGCGCCAGCACCAGATTGCTCGGCACCTCGAATGCGGCGTAACTGATGAAGAAGATGGCCGTCGCGGAGCCGAATACGGCTTCGCTCAAGCCGAGGTCCTGCAGGAACTGCAGCTTGGCGAACCCGATGTTGACGCGATCGACGAAGTTGATCACGTAACAGACGAACAGAAACGGAATCACGCGCAGCGCGATCCGACGATACAAGACGGCAGGGGGTGACTCGGACATGGACCGCTCCCGGTATGTGGACATGCGTCACGAGCAAGCGAGGCGTTGCGAAGCAATTATACGAATCCCGTATTTCGGGATTTATTGGTAGTTAACACGAGAGAGGGCGCTGACCCGTGAGACACCACGTCGCCAAATCCGCATTCGTCAGTTTTGTAAGAAAACAGCAACGTATTACGATCTTATTGGCCGCTTTCCCCTCGTTGCAAGACCTCGCGCAACACCATGTGTAAACCCGACCTTATAAATAAATACAATCCCTTATAATGAGATTTTAAAAAACACGATCGCCAACGACGGTCGCTTGTCGATATTGTCCGGCACCCCCGCATTTCTTTCGGTTCGGTTACGCTCCGTCGCCCTCCGCGACGTGCTCGCTCGACGAGGGTCAACGGGTTTTCGATCGGGTCACCCGGTGTTTTTTTCTGGATATGATCGTCTGCAGGACGAGCCGCGCTGCCCGCGCCCGGGCAGCATGAGCCGGCTTCGGCCGGGATCGAATTTGAAACGGGATGCATTCGCCACGCCATGAACCTGCGCGCTGAAACACTGTGCTTCTCGGATGTGTTCCTCCATTCCCAGGCGATCGTGAACTGGTCGCAGCACTACGACCAGATCAGTCCGGGCACCGCCACGACCACGCTGCGCCAGGTCGCCGGCCAGCGTTTTCACGTCTTTCGCGAACGCATCAACCAGCGCGTGATGCAGCACGGCCTCGCGCCGCGCAACCGGCTCTGCTTCGCGCTGCCGATCGCCAGTGCGGTCGCGCCCGTGGTCCAGGGGCGCGCCGTCGAGTGTCCGAGCCTGCTGACCCTGCGCGGCGGCGAGGAGTTCGTCGCCCACCTGCCGTGCGACACCGAGGTGCTCGCGTTCACGATCGACCGCACGCTCACGGCCGACCGCGAACTGGACGAACTCGCGAACCTCCCCGCCCGCATCCTGAAGCAGCCGGTGCTGCCGATCTCGCCCGCACGCTACGGCAATGCACTGAACGGCCTCGAGCGCGTGCTTTGCCAGGCGCTCGACAGCGGTTCGCTCACCGCACGCGATGCGTTCGACGAACGCGTGCTCGCGCACAGTGTGGTCGGCATCCTGCTCGATCTCGTACAGTCCGACGACCCGGATGCGGGGGCGCTGCCGTCGGCATCGACGCAGAGCTACATCGTGCGCCGCAGCCAGGAAATCGCGCTGGAATCCGACGACGTACCAACGGTCCTCGATCTCTGTCACCACCTCCGCATCAGCCGCCGCACGCTGCAATACAGCTTCCAGAACGTGGTCGGCACCACGCCGACCGCCTATCTGCGCTCGATCCGGCTGAACGCCGTGCGCCGCTTCCTGATGACGACACCCGAGACGATACGGATCGGCGACGCGGCAGCGCAATTCGGCTTTTGCCACTTCGGACGCTTCTCCGCGTACTACCAGCAGCATTTCCACGAGCTGCCGTCGCACACGCCGCGCCTGAGCTGAGCCTGCGGCAGACGCATGGCGGCGCCGCATCCGGGTAATCCCCCGGCCGGCCGACACGTGCGGATTGCCGATAACGGACAACGACCGTTTTTTCGCCACCGTAAATTTTGTCGTCGGCCGGCTCGCATGCGCTGCACCGCATCGAGCGGCCGTCCAAGCGCACACCCGTGGCGTCGGCGAACGTCGACATCGCTTGCCGGCTCGTCAGGAGCGGCGCGCGGCACGGGGCTATCGATCAGGCATGCCGGTGTCGACTCCTGACGCACGATCCGGCCAGCGGGACTACTCATGAACGAATCGTCACCCCGGTCCGAAGCGGGGCTCAGCAAGAACGCCGTCGGACTCTCACACATCGTCTTCTTCGTCGTCGCCGCGGCCGCGCCGCTCACCGCGATGGTCGGCGCGACACCCGCGGCGTTCTCGCTCGGCAACGGCCCCGGCGTGCCGGGCGTATTCGTGCTGGCGGGCGTGATGTACCTGATTTTCAGCATCGGCTATGCCGCGATGAGCCGGCACATCTCCAATGCGGGCGCGTTCTACGCATACATCGCGAACGGGCTCGGGCGCCCTGCCGGCGTGGGCGGCGCATTCGTCGCGATCGTCGCGTACAACGCGGTGCAGATCGCGATCTACTGCATGTTCGGCTTCTTCCTGAACGACAGCATCCAGCGGCACTATGGCGTCGACGTGCCGTGGTGGGCGTTCGCGCTCGCGTGCGTCGTCGCGGTCCACTTCTGCGGCGCGCGGCGCATCGAGTTCAGCGGCCGGCTGCTCGGCATGCTGATGATCGGTGAAATCGCGATCGTGATGCTGCTCGATCTCGCGATCGTCGCGCACGGCGCGAGCACCGGCGGCTTCAGCGCGAAACCGTTCAGCCCCGCGATGGTGTTCGCGCCCGGGCTCGGCACCGCGCTCGTGTTCGTGCTCGGCTCGTACATGGGCTTCGAGGCGACGGCAATCTTCTCCGAGGAGGCGCGCGACCCGAAGCGCACGATTCCGCGCGCCACCTACCTGGCCGTGATCCTCATCATGGCGTTCTACGCGCTGTCGTCGTGGGCGATCGTCGAGGCGTGGGGCGAGCACGCGATCGCCGCGCAGGCCGCGCGCGATCCGGCCAATCTCTGGTTTGCCGTCAGCGGCCGGCTGCTCGGCGGCATCGCGACGGACGCGATGAACGTGCTGCTCGTCACGAGCCTGTTCGCGGCCATCCTGTCGTTCCACAACACGATCACGCGCTATTTCTACGCGATGGGCCGCGAACGCGTACTGTGGCGCAAGCTCGGCCATACGTGCCCCGTGCACCGTTGCCCGGACGTCGCCGGCAAGGTGCAGACGCTGATCGCGCTCGCGGCCATCGCCGGATCGGCGGCCTTTCGCCTCGACCCGTTCGCGGTCGTGTTCTCGTGGATGAGCGCGCTGGCCACGATCGGCATCATCGCGGTGCAGATCCTGGTGGCGGCCTCGGTGATCGCGTTCTTCGCGCGCGACCGTCGGGACGCCGGCGTCGTGCACCGCCTGATCGCGCCGCTCGTCAGCGTGATCGCGCTCGGCGCGTGTCTCGTGCTGGTCGTGCGCAACCTGTCCGTGCTGAGCGGATCGGATTCGACCTTCGTCGCGATGTTTCCGTATTTCCTCGTCGCCGTCGGCGCGCTCGGCATCCGCGCCGCGCTGCGATTGAAGCGCAGCGACCCCGACCTGTATCGCGAACTCGGGCGCGCCGCCCAGTAGCCGCCGCCCGGACGGTGCCGCGCCGCACCGTCGTCTCGTTGTTCACTCCCCGAGCATTTCCCGCTGCCGACGCGCCCCGCGATGCGTCGCGCCGGCACGGGTATTCCCTAGCCCGATCGCGCGGCAACGATTGCCGATAGCGGACAAGGCTCCCGATTTCATCGACATACAGTGAATGCGACGTCGAAGCAGCACGGTGGCGGCCGCCCTCGCCGCCGCACCGTTCGGCCCGACGATTCGCCCCTGGGAAACACGGACACCATGATGAAAATTCAGAATCTGATCGGCGGCAGGCATTGCGACGCAGCGGCCGGCCGCACCTTCGAAAAACTGGCGCCGGCGACCGGCGACTACGTGGCCGCCGTGCCCGCATCGACCGCCGAAGACGTCGATCGCGCGGTGCGCGCCGCGCACGCCGCGCTGCACGACGACGCCTGGGCCCGCGCCGGCGGCCCGGCCCGCGCGCGCTGGCTGCTTCGGCTGGCGGACCTCGTCGAGCGCGACGGCAATGCGCTGACGGAATTGCTGGCCGTCGAACAGGGACGTCCGCTTGCCGAGATGCGCATGATGGACCTCCCGATGTGCATCGACACGCTGCGCTACTTCGCCGGCTGGGCCGACAAGCTCGAGGGCCGCACGATTCCGACCGACGGCTTCATGGGCCGCCCGACGCTCAGCTACACGCGGCGTGCGCCGGTGGGCGTCGCCGGCCAGATCATCCCGTGGAACGCGCCGTTGATGATCGCGGTATGGAAGCTCGCGCCGGCGCTGGCGGCCGGCTGCCCGGTGGTCGTCAAGCCGTCGGAAGACACGCCGCTGGCGATCACCCGGCTCGGTGAGCTCGTCTGCGAAGCCGGCCTTCCCGCCGGGGTCGTCAACATCGTCCACGGCATAGGCGCGGAAGTCGGCGCCGCGCTGGTCGCGCACCCGCTCGTGAACAAGATCAGCTTCACCGGCAGCACCGAAGTCGGCCGCGCGATCGCGGGAGTGGCTGCCAAGACCTTCAAGCGCGTCACGCTCGAACTGGGCGGCAAGGCCGCGCAGATCGTCTTCGCGGATGCCGATCTCGACCGTGCGATTCCGTCGCTGATGGCCGGCATGTTCGCGAACCAGGGACAGACGTGCGCGGCCGGCTCGCGCGTGCTCGCGCACCGCTCGATCGCCCAGGCACTCGAGGAACGGCTTGCCGACGCGGCCCGGGCGATGCGCATCGGTCCGCCATCGGAGCCCGGCGTGCAGATGGGTGCGCTGATCAACCCGCGTCACCTCGCGCGCGTGCGTACGCTCGTCGACGGCGCGCTCGCCGAAGGAGCGGTCATGCTCGCCGGCGACGAACAGGTGCCGCCGCGCGGCTGCTTCATGCGCCCCACGATCCTGGGCGGCGTCCATCCGGGCATGCGGATCGCCCGCGACGAAGTGTTCGGCCCGGTCGGCATGGTGATGCCGTTCGAGACCGAGGACGACGCCGTTCGCATCGCCAACGACACGCCGTTCGGCCTGTCCGCTTCCGTGTGGACGCAGGACGTCGGCACCGCGCACCGCGTCGCCGAGCGGCTCGACGTCGGCGCGGTCGCGATCAATGCGTGGAGTCCGATCGACGCACGCCTGCCGTGGGGCGGCACCAAGCAAAGCGGGATCGGGCGCGACCTGTCGAAGGCCGCGCTCGATTCGTACCTCGAGGAAAAGATCGTCACCGCAGCCCTGTGATCCCGCGGCGCGCACCGCGCCGCAACCTGTTCAAGCACTTCGCAAGAGAAACGAGAGACACCATGGACTATCAAAAGCGTCAAAAACGATTCTGGCATCCGATGAGCTCGGCGGCCGCCGGACATACGACCCCCACCGTGATCATCGAGCGCGGCGACGGCAACTACGTGTACGACGTCGACGGCCACCGCATGCTCGACGGGGTGGGCGGCCTGTGGAACGTCAACGTCGGTCACAACCGGCCGGAAGTGAAAAGCGCGATCGCCCGGCAGATGGACGAGCTGTCGTACTACCAGACCTTCGACGGCGTCGCCCATCCGCGCGTCTACGATCTGGCCGACCGCCTGTGCGCGATGTTCGCGCAGGAGGACATGCAACGGGTGATGTTCGGCAGCGGCGGGTCCGACGCGATCGAGACCGCGCTCAAGATGGCGCGCCAGTACTGGGTCGCCGCGGGCGAGCCGTCGCGCACGAAATTCCTGTCGCTGCGCAACGGCTATCACGGCGTGCACATGGGCGGCACGTCGATCGGCGGCAACGGCGTCTACCATTACAATCACGGCCCGCTGCTGCCCGGCTGCGTGCTGCTCGACACGCCGTGGCTCTATCGCAATCCGTGGAACTGCGACGACCCGCAACAACTCGTCGAGCACTGCATCCGGCAGCTCGAGGAAACGATCGCGTTCCACGGCCCGCAGACCATCGCCGCATTCGTCGCCGAACCGGTGCAGGGCGCCGGCGGCCTGATCGTCCCGCCGGCCGATTACTGGGCGCGCGTGCGCGCCGTATGCGACCGCAACGGCATCCTGCTGATCGCGGACGAGGTGGTCACCGGCTTCGGCCGCACCGGCAGCCTGCTCGGCAGCCGCGGCTGGGGCGTCGCCGCCGACATCCTGTGCGTCGCCAAGGGCATTTCCGCCGGCTACGTGCCGCTCGGCGCGACGCTGTACAACGGGCGGATCGCCGACGCGATCGAACATGGCGCGGGTTTCTCGCACGTGGTCATGCACGGCTATACGTACAGCGGGCATCCGCTCGCCTGCGCCGCGTCGCTCGCCGTGCTCGACATCGTCGAGGCCGAGGATCTGCCGGGCAACGCGGCGCGGGTGGGCCAGCGCCTGCTCGAGCAATTGCTGCCGCTGAAGGCCGACTTCGAGACCGTCGGCGACGTGCGCGGCAAGGGGCTGATGCTGGCGCTCGATCTGGTGACCGACAAGGCCAGCCGCACGCCGCTCGATCCGGGCCTGGGGTTCGCCGCCCGCGTGGCCGATGCCGCGCGCCGGCGCGGCGTGCTGGTGCGGGCGATCGCCAACAAGGTGGTGATGTCGCCGCCGCTGACGTTGCAGCAAGGCGAAGCCGACTTCATGGCCGTGACGCTGCGCGAGGCATTGCAGGAGTGCTGCGCGGATTCGCGGGCGATCGCCTGACCGCAGGAAGCAGCCCGGCGCACGGACTTTTCGTCGAAGGTTCGTGCGCCTCGCCATCCGGCCTCGGTTCGACGAAGATCGCCACGGGACGTCGAAGTCGACGATCGGCATCCCGCCTGTCGCAATGTCGTTTCAAAGGAAGACAAGTCAAATGGACAACCAGGCCATTGCATTCCCCGCGGAGAAATACCCGCTCACGCTTCGGCTGCTGCACTGGGTCAGGGCGATCCTGATCGGCGCGCAGCTCTGGACCGGCTGGACGATGGTCCGGCTCGACGACAACCTGCCGGCCAAGTTCGACTGGTATTACCCGACCCACAAGGAATTCGGCGTGCTCACGCTGCTGGTGGTCGTCACGCAACTGGCGATTCGTTCGATGAAGCCGTTGCCGCCGCTGCCTTCCACGCTGCCGACGCTCGACCGCAAGCTTGCCAAGATCGGCCACTACCTGCTGTACGCGCTCGCGATTATCGTGCCGCTGATGGGTTATTCGATGTCCAGCACGTTTACGCAGAGCGACGGCGTGCCGTTCTTCTTTTTCCGCGTACCCGAGCTGCTGCCGAAGAACGACCACTGGTTCGAGGCGTTTCAGTGGTTGCATAAGACGCTCGCCTACACGTTGCTCGCGCTCATCGTGCTGCATGTACTCGGCGCGCTGAAACACCGGTTCTTCGATCGCAATCCGGAAAACGACGTGCTGCGGCGGATGCTGTAACGCCGCCGCCACGCGGAACCTCGCGCCCGGCGAGGTTCGTCATTCGGTCCGCCGCGATCGCGGCGGGCCGATCTTCTTCGCATTTTATATTTCGTTTTACTAACGACAAGCGGACTTGCCACACGTGTCCGGTGCCGCCGCATGCCGTCGGAAACCGCGCCGCGTGGGCCGTCCCCACCTGGAGATCGACGATGAAGAAGATGATGGCGGCCGTATCGGCCGCGAGCGCCATGGGATTCGGCCTGACGGCCCATGCGCAAAGCACCGTGACGCTATACGGCCTGATCGACGAAGGCGTCAATTTCACGAGCAACGCGGGCGGCAGCAAGGCTTACCAGATGGTCAGCGGCGATACCGTGGGCAGCAACTGGGGGCTGAAAGGCACCGAGGACCTCGGCGGCGGGCTGAGAGCGCTGTTCCAGCTCGAGAACGGCTTCAACGCGAGCACCGGCGCGCTCGGCGTGACGTCGCGGATGTTCGGCAGGCAGGCCTACGTCGGGCTTGATTCCGACCGGTTCGGCACGCTCACGTTCGGCCGCCAGTACGACCCCACGCTCGACATGTGGAGTCCTTTCACGGCCACCGGCAACTGGCTCGGCGACTTCGGCGCGCACCCGTACGACAACGACAACGCCGACTGGGACTACCGCATCCAGAACAGCGTCAAGTACGTGTCGCCCACGTATGGCGGCTTCAAGGGCGAAGTGCTCTACGGGCTCGCGAATCAGGCGGGCGGCTTCGCGCGAAACCGCGTTTACAGCGCCGCCGTGCAGTACCAGGCCGGCGCATTTTCCGCCGCCGTCGCGTACCTGAAGGCCAACAACGGCGGCGCAATCGCGGGCGGCGCATTGTCGAGCGACGACACGGTCTTCAGCGGCCGCTCGCAGCAGAACATCGATGCCGGCGCATCGTACAAGTTCAGCGACAAGCTGACGCTGTCCGCCGCGTATTCTCACGTCGACGTGACCAACCCCGAGTCGAATCTCTACTTCACGAACCAGCCCGCGGCAGGCTCGCAGAACGCGTGGAAATTCGACAACTTCGAGGTCAACGGCCAGTATTTCTTCCGGCCGGATCTCTGGCTAGGCGCCGCCTATACCTACACGCATGCGCATGTCGCGACGGCGGCGGGCGATGCGTCGCCGAGCTGGCACCAGCTGTCGATGATGCTCGACTACGATCTCAGCAAGCGGACCTCGACGTACATCCAGGGCGCGTACCAGCATGCGACCGGCAACACCGGCACCGACTTCGACTACGCGCACGTGCTGGGCACGGCCGGGCAGTCGTCGGGCCGCAACCAACTGGCGTTGCGCGTCGGGATGATGCATCGTTTCTGAATCCAGTGGAAAAACACGGACTCGCGCGTGGCGCACGCGCCAGCCCGTGTGTTCCCGCGTCGTCAGAACTGATGCCGCAGCCCGAGCCGAACGGCGGTCTGCGTCGAGCCGGACGCCGCCCCGCCGAGCGCCGCTTCGACCTGCGCGCCATACGCGCTGTCGTGCCCGCGTGCGAATACCGCGTAAAGGCCGGTACGTTTCGACAGCGAATAGTCGGCGCTCAACGTGACCTGGTTGGCCGAGCCGATATCGCCGCCGCGCTGCTGGTACTGGAAACCGCCGCCCAGCTGCAACGACGGCGTGACGGCATAGGTCAACCCGGCGTCATAGGTGGTGGCCCGCAACGGCGCGGCGGCGCTGATCCGGACGTCCGACACCATCCCGAAGACACGAAACGGCCCGACGTTGTAGCCGGCACCGCCCGAAAAGTTGCGCAGATTGCCGCCGGCGGTCACGTCATGCTGGCCGAAATACGCGAGCGCGGCGCTGAACGCGCCTTGCGTGTAGGACAGCATCGCGCTTTGCACGCTGCTGCGTGCGACCGTGCCGGGCACGTTGCCGAATCCCCACATGCCGCCGAACGCGACCCCGCCGAATGTCGGGCTCACGTACTTCACCGCATTGTTCACCTGGACGCCCCACACGCGGTTGTCGAGCGCACCGCCCGCCGACGCGTTCGTCGGCAATCCCCACGCGAGCAGGCCAGCCGGCGTGTTTGCGCCAATCGCGAAGGCCGGCAGCAGATCGCCGACGAAATCGAACTGGCGCCCGAGCGTCACGGTCCCCCAGTCACCGCCGAGCCCGACGTACGCTTGTGAACTGAACGCGGAGCCCGGTACGGTCAGCGCGCCGTCCGACGTCTGGAACTGGCTCTCCAGCCGGAACACCGCGAAGTTGGCGCCGCCGAGATCCTCCCTACCCGTCAGGCCCCACACGTCGTTGCGCGACACGCCGGCCTGCAACGCGAGCTGACGCCCGCCTCGCGGGGCGGACGCCACGTCGCTCGTATAGGTCACGCCCGTGTCCAGCGACCCATAGAGCGTCATGCTCGATTGCGCGAACGCCGGTGCGACGGCACTGCAGCCGCACCATGCCGCCATCCGGAACCACCCTTTCATCTGCTTCTCCTCATCGAATTTTCCCGGCCGATGCGCCCGTGAACCGACCGGCGCGGCAGCAACATCGATCCAGCTTGATTTCATCTCTTAAAATAGGAATCCGTATGATTTACAGTGAAGTGATCCAACCCGACACGGCCGGCCCGCTTCCCGCCCATTCGCCAATGCGGTTCCGGTTGCCGCCCGCACGACTTACGTTAGACTACGGCCTGTCGCCCGCGGCGCCGCATGCCGTGCCGCAGCCCGACGGGCCGAGCCGCGTTCGTCCTTCCCGTTCCATAGCCGTAAGCCGCCTGATCCCGGATCACGTCATGTCGAGCCTCACCAAAATGCTGTCCATCCTCGACGTTTTCTCTTCGTCCGCGACGTCGATGACCGCCGAGGAAATCGCCGAACACATGGGCTTTTCGCGCACCACGTGCTATCGCTACGTGAAGGAACTGGCTTCCGTCGGCCTGCTCGTCGGCACCAACGGCCGCTATACGCTGGGCCCGCGCATCATCCATCTCGACTACAACATGCGGCAGTCGGACCCGACGCTCACCGCCGCGAAGCCCGTGATCCAGAAGCTGGTTCAGGTCACCGGCGGCGATGCGCTCGTCTCGACGCTGTTCGACGAGCAGATCATCAACGTGATGCACGAAACCGGCGCCGAGAACCTGCAACTGGGTTTCGGCCGCGGCCGCATCATGCCGCTGTTCCAGGGCGCTTCGTCGAAAGTGATCGTGGCCGCGATGTCGCGCGCGCGGCTGAAGCGCCTGCATGAGCGGCACAACGCCGAGCTGGGCGAATTCGCCGCCGACTGGACGCAGTTCTGGCGCGCCTGCCAGCAGATCGTCGACGCGGGCTACTGGATCTCGCGCGGCGAGCTCGACGCCGGGTTCGTCGGCATCGCCGCACCGATTCGCACCGCCAGCAGCGGCGAGGTCAACAGCAGCCTGTCGCTGATCTTTCGCGCCGAGCACTTCGCACTGTTCGACGAACACGTACTCGGCAAGCTCCTGATCGACGCCACCGCCCAGATCGGCAACGCCACCTGAGCATTCGCGCGGCGTCGCGAACGAGGCCGCGCCCGATCGTCTACCGGCGCCCGATCAATTCATCTGCGTGATGAATTTGGTGACCAGATAGCCGTCGAACGTCTCCGTGCCGCCCTCGCTGCCGAAACCGCTGTCCTTCACGCCGCCGAACGGGATCTCCGCCGGCCCCATGCCGAAGTGATTGATGTTGACCATGCCGGCCTCGAGCGCACGGCCGATCCGGTGCGCATGGCGCGACGACGTCGTGAACGCGTACGACGCGAGGCCGAACGGCAAGCGGTTGGCTTCGTCGAGCGCATCGTCGAGCGCATCGAACGGCACGATCCCGACGATCGGGCCGAACGGCTCCTCGTTCATCAGCCGCGTGTCGCGCGCCGGGCCCAGCACGACCGTCGGCGCGAAGTAGTGCCCCGGCCCCGCGCCCGCCAAGCGCGCCCCGCCCGCGGCAATCTCTGCCCCTTTTGCCTTCGCGTCGGCGACGAACGCGTCGATCGCGGATACGCGTCGCGCATGCGCGAGCGGGCCCATCGTGGTCGTCGCCTCCAGCCCGTAGCCGACGCGAATCTTGCCGACCGCGTCGAGATACGCGGCGACGAACCGGTCGAACACCGGGCGTTGCACGAAGAAACGCGTCGGCGATACGCAAACCTGCCCGGCGTTGCGAAACTTGTACGCGGCCAGCATCGTCGCCGCGCGTTCGATTTCCGCGTCCGCGCAGACCAGCACCGGCGCATGCCCGCCGAGCTCCATGGTCATGCGCTTCATGTGCGACGCGGCAAGCGCCGCCAGTTGCTTGCCGACCGGCACCGAACCCGTGAACGAGATCTTGCGCACCAGCGGCGACTCGATCAGTTGCCTGGACACGTCGGCCGGCACGCCCCAGACGATGTTCAGGCAGCCCGCGGGCAAGCCGGCATCGTGAAAGATGCGCGCGAGCGCGACGATCGCGCTCGGCGATTCCTCCGGCCCTTTCAGCACCAGCGTGCACCCCGATGCAAGCGCGGCCGCGATCTTGTGCATCGCCTGGCTGAACGGAAAATTCCACGGCGAGAACGCCGCGCACACGCCGATCGGCTCCCGCAGCACCGTCTGGGCAACATCCGGGGAGCGCGACGGCACGACGCGGCCGTACGTGCGACGCCCTTCCTCCGCGTGCCATTCGAGCTGTTCGGCGGACGACACGACCTCGGCGATCGCCTCGCGAAGCGGCTTGCCCTGGTCCATCGTGATGTGGCGGCCGATCGCCTCGGCCCGCTCGCGCACCAGCGCGGCCGCGCGGCGCAGGATGTCCGAGCGCGCGAGCGGCGACTCGCGGCGCCACGTCGCGAACGCGCGATGCGCGGCGCGCACCGCTGCATCGATATCGTCCGACGTCGCATGCGGCAGGTCGCCGAGCACGCCGCCGGTGCCCGGATCGAGCACGGGCTGCGTGCGCCGGCCGTCGGCCTGAAGGAACCGGCCGTCGATATACAGATGGAGCGACGCGTAATCGCGTTGCGCGTCGGGTGTCATGCGGGAAGTCAGGGGCGTAAACGGGATCAAGACGGATACCTCGGTAGAGACGGCGCGATGCGTGATGGACAGGGCGACGGTCGCATCACGCGGCCGATGGCGGTGCATGCAACAGGCCGCCGATTTCCTGTCGGAGGATCTGGTTGTCCTGCCGGACGAGCAGATGCCGGACCTTGCCGCGAAACGTCCTGAATTCGGGATCGGCCAGCAGCACCGCGCGACGCCGGGCGCGATCGTCCAGCGACTCGAACGCCCACAGATAGACGAGCTGGTTCAGCGGCCCGATCTCCGTCGCAAAACAGCCGACCATCGTGCCGAG
Organism: Burkholderia sp. E168m15; assembly: GCF_016586105.1. NCBI lineage: Bacteria > Pseudomonadati > Pseudomonadota > Betaproteobacteria > Burkholderiales > Burkholderiaceae > Burkholderia > Burkholderia sp. E168m15. The sequence goes on along the minus strand of NZ_BCPO01000205.1, from coordinate 24,710 downwards.
TGCGTGCTCCTGCGGCGCGCGACCGCATTCCGCATACAGCCGCAGATACTCGGCGACGCCGCCCGGCACCAGCGTGTAGGTGCGTTGCTCAACAAACATCCGCGGTCTCCCGTTGTCGCGCTGCAAACGCCTGGAACGCCGCGGTCACGCCGGCCATGCCGGCGGCGTCCGTCTGCGCCGCCACATAGCGGTCCGGACGGACGACGACGAGCGGCGCCGCGTGCCGGTCGAACCATTCGGCCATCGCGTTGTCGACGTCCTCGACGCACACGCTGTCGTGCGCGCTCGCGATGCGCTGCTCACGGCACGTTCCGCTGCGCGACCGTACGATCTGCACGAATTTCGCGCCCAGCGCGGTCCAGAACGCGCGATCGTCGTCGCTCAGGCATGCCTGTGGATCGCATCGCCAGCCGATGATCGCAAACCACGGGCCGAGCACGTCGTCGAGCTTGCGACGTGCACCGTCGGCCGTCTCGACGTCGGGTTGGACGATCATGCGCCCGACGGCGTCCGACGTGCCCGTGACCACGACCCCGTGCGTATAGCTGGGCATCGGCTTGAAGCGCATCTGCAGCACGTAGTCCTTCAGACCCGGCGCATACCGCGCGAGCCCGAGGAACCGGTCGCGCAGGAACGCGACCAGACGGCTGGTCGGCATCAGCATCGCGCCGAACGTGTCCGCGAGATCGATCATCGCTTTCGCATGGTCGCGCCGCTCCGATTCGTACGTCGAGATCACGCGCCGGTGCAACGTGCCGTTCACGACCCCCGCCAGCTTCCAGGCCAGATTGCCCACGTCGCGCAGCCCCGCGTTCAGCCCCTGGCCGATCCACGGCGGGCTCAGGTGCGCGGCATCGCCGATGAGCGCCACCCGGCCGGCGACGAAACGTTCGGCCACACGAGAGTGATGCGTGTAGGTCCGCGCACGCACGATCTCGATGCGATCGACGTCGTCGACGTACGGCGCGATCAGCGCGCGGATCGACTCCGGTTGCGCGATCGCCTCCTCGTCCTCGTGCGGAAACACGAGAAATTCCCAGCGTCGATAGTTGAACGGCAGATAAATGCAGACGTTCGGGCGGCGCGGATCGCAGTTCAGCGCGGTACACGGCTGGTCGAGCCGCGCGTTCTTCACGTCGACCACGACCCACTTCATTGGATGCGTCGTACCGGCCAGCCTGATGCCGAGCATCTCGCGGACGGGGCTGCGCCCGCCGTCGGCCGCCACCACGTAGTCGGCATCGAGTTCGTATTGCTGCCCGTCGGCGGCGCGTACCTGAAGCGTCACGCATTCGTCGTCCTGTTCCAGACCGACGACCTCTTCCCCCGTACGCAGCGACACGTGCGGATAGCGTGCCAGTGCATCGCGCAGCGTGCGTTCGGCCAGGTGCTGCATGAAGATGTTGCGGCGCCACCAGCCGAACTCGCGTATCGACGGACGGATGTCGGCGAAACATTCGCCGTTCGCCTTGAACATGCGCAGCGGCACGTTCTGGATGATGTCGCGGCTCAGTTCGTCGGCCAGGCCGGCCGTCTGAAACAGCCGCAGCGCCTCGTCGTCGATGCCGACCGCGCGCGGGAATTCGACGATCTGCGGCGCCCGTTCGACGACGATCGTATCGACGCCATACAGGCCGAGCAGGTTCGCCATGGCCGCGCCGTTCGGCCCCGCGCCGACGATGGCGACCGAGGTCCGGTTCCGGTTGTTCGCTTTCATTCGCCCGCGCCTCCCACGCGCCATGCAGGATCATCGAGACGATCGAGCCAGGTGCGCAGCGCGCGATTGAACGCATCGGGCTGATCGTCGTGCACGTAATGCGTCGCGCCGGGAATGTCGATCCGCTCGATTTCCGCATGGGCGGCCGCCATTTCGGCCGCCACGTCCGCGGACAGGAAATCCGAGTCGCCGCCGCGCAACAACAGCGTGGGCACGTGCAGGTTGAGGATCAGCGGCCACAGATGGACGAGCTGCTCCGGCGTCGCGGCCAGCCGTGCCACCGCGATCCCTTGCGCATCGTGACGCCAGACGATCCGGCCTTGCTCGCCCTCTTTCAGCGAATGTGCGAGGCGCGAATCGAGCGCGGATTCCGTGATGTTCGGCCGCTGGCGTCGCCAGAATGCGCGCGCGTCGTCCCACGACGCGAACGCGTCCGGGGTTTCCTGCAACTCGCGCTTGATGCGCTCGGAACCCGGCGAGCCGGCCGACGCACCGGGGCCCATGTCCTCGATCACGAGGCCGGCGAGCCTTTCGGCGTGCCGTTCCGCTTGCGACGCTGCGTAGACGAACGCATTGGCGCCGCCCATCGAGTGCCCGACCAGCACGAATCGTCGCAGGCCCAGTGCGCGCACCAATGCGTCGAGATCGCGCACGTAGGCTGCCGCGTAGTAGTCCCGCCGCGGATCCCAGTCGCTCAGCCCGCGCCCGCGCTGATCGAGCGCGACGACCCGGTAGCGGTCGACCAGCGCATCGGCGACGGGCGCCCAGGTATGCGCGTAACTGCGCAAGCCGTGCAGCATCACCACGGTCGGCGCATCGTCGCGCCCCCAGCTCACGTAGTGCAGCCGCAGTCCATCGCTGTCGACCCATCCATCCTTGACGGATGCCGTGTTCATGATGTGCTCCCCGATCGGCATGCGCGCTCAGACCAGACCGTCGCGACCGACGATCTCGCTCGCCTTCAGGCCGCCGAGCCGTGCGTGCAGCCGGCCGCGCGTCGCGAACGCGAAGATCACCAGCACTTCGTCGTCGTTGGGTGCATCGGGAAACAGGCACGTCACCGTGTCGTAGTGCGAGCGCACGTAGAGTGCATCCTTGTGCGCGAGCGGCACGTCGATCACGGTATTGATCGGGCCGCGCTTGCCGCTCGACGGCACCCACGATTTGCCGCCGCCCAGCGCCGCGCGGATCGGCTCCGCGAAGATCGACGTGAGGAACGCGTTGCCGTGTTCGTATTCGCCGGCCGAGCCGACCAGGCACGCCTTGCCGTAGCTCTCGATCCCGCGGCCGTCCGCGAGCGACTCGATGCGTCGCGCAAACTCCTTGCCGAGCGCGGGCGACGGGCGCACGAGATCGTCGAGGTTTTCGCTGAATCGCCCCGCGTACGGGTTGTGAACGGCCGCGGCGATCACGATCTTGCGCAGCGGCTCGCCATCCGCGAGCTGGCCGGTTTCGTTCGCGAGCGAATCCTCGATCTGCGTGTACCACTTGCGGATGTGAAAGCCTTCGAAATTGGCGGTCTTGCTCATTTGCATTCCTATATAAGACGTCGATGATGCGGATTGAAAGGCGGCGTTTCAGTCGAACAGCGGTTCGAGCTGGACGGGATCGCTCGGCGCGTTGTATCGATGCAGCACGCGCTTGCCCTCTTCGTCGTCCGTGACCATTTCGCAGAAGAATTCGAGCCGGTTGCCGTCAGGGTCCGTGAAATACACACCGATCCCGACCTTGTGATCGGTGATCTTGACGATCGGCACGTCGCGGCGAATCAGCATCCCGTACAGGCGGCGCAATTCGGTCAGCCCGCCGGCGATTTCGAGGCCGTAGTGCTGCAGGCCGATCGTGCCGAGCTCCGCATCGGATGCCGCGCGAATCAGCGCGATGTCGTGGTGCTTCTGGCCGAACGACATGAACACCCACTGCGCGTCGCGCGCGGTTTCCGTCATGCCGAGCACGTCGGCGTACCAGATGCTCGAGCGGACGGGGTCGCGCACGAACAGCGACAGGTGGGTGCGCTGCACGCGCGGCGTCGGCAGCGGCAGGCCGCTCGCGTTCGCACGCTCGGCGCGTTGGCGGATATCGGACAGTGTCATCGTTCGCTCCGCTCAATGGGTCGACTGCGCGTGGGCGGCCAGCGGCGCCTCGAACGGCGTCCACGCGACCGCCGTGATCTCGCTGAACTCGCGCCATTCCTTGGTCCAGTTACGGCCGCCGTCGCGCGAGCGGAACAGGTGCCCGTACTTGGTGCCCGCATAAACGAGCGCCGGCCGGGCCGCATGCGCGCCGAACGCCCAGAACGTGGAGTTCGGCGGCGTGTGCAGATCCGTCTCGTGCCACGCATGGCCGCGGTCGGTCGAGCGATAGATGCGGCTGCGGGTGCCCGGCGTACCGTCGCCGATCGCCATCAGCAGGTCGCCTTCCGGTTCCGGCAGTTGCACGACGGTGCGCGTGTAGTACAGCCCGTCGAAGCGGTCACGCGACAGCTTGCCGTCCCACGTCAAGCCGTCGTCCTCGCTCACGTACACCGCGTTGACCGTCAGCAGCACCGTGGTCTTCGGGCGGCCTTGCATGGCGGGCAGGATGGCGATCGCGTGAATGTCGCTGTTGCGGATCGCGGTGCCGGGGCCGTCCACGCGCGTCCAGCTCGCACCGGCATCGCGGCTGCGCCACGCGCCGCCCTCCTCCACGCCGTACCAGACGTTGCGGCTGTCGTCCAGATCCACGCAGATCGTCAGCAGCCGCGGACGATTGACGCCCGAGCAAAACTCCGGAAACGCGGGTGCCGTTCTCTCCCAGGTCACGCCCGCGTCGCTCGACTTGTAAAGCGCGGCGCGCGACGGCGCGCCGGTGCCCGCGTAGAGCACCGCCGGGTTCGCCGGATCGATCGCGATCGACCAGACCGTCTGCCCGTTCAGCAGGTTGTCAGGCCGGAACCAGTGCGCGCCGCCATCCTCGCTGATGCACAGGCCCGAATCGGCGCCGGCATAGATCCGCGACGGCGTCGCGGGGCACACCGCGAGCGCGCGCACGATGCCGTCGAACTCGATCGGTTCGGCGAGCCCGAGGCGATGCCAGGTCTTGCCGTCGTCGTTCGAGCGCAGGATGCCTTGCCCGGCGGTGGCGACCAGTACGGTTGCGGTCATGAAATGCTCCTTGTGTCAGAGAAAAATGCCGCGCGTGAGCCCGCCGTCGCAGCCGATCGACTCGCCGGTGATCGAGCCGGACTTCGGCGACGCGAGAAACGCGACGATCCACCCCATTTCTTCCGGCTGCAGCACGCGACGGATCGGCGTGACCTTCACGTAGTTGGCCGCGACCTCCGCGGCCGTGAGCCCTTGCTTCTGCGCTTCCTTCTCGTAGAGCTCGTGGATGTGCGGCGTCTCGACGACGCCCGGGTGAATCGTGTTGACCGTGATGCCGAACGGACCGAGCTGGTCGGACAGCGTCTTGGTCAGGTGCACGATCGCCACGTTGCGCATGCCGGACAGCTGCTTGCTGCCGCGGCCGGTCAGGCCGCCGATATTGACGATCCGGCCGAAGCCGTTGCGCCGCATATACGGCGCGGCCGCCTTCGCACAACGCAGGTAGCCGACCACCTTGATGTCGATGTCCTGCAGCAGCCCCTGCGGATCGGCGTGCTCCAGCTCCGCGCGCACGAGCCCACCCGGATGCGCGGCGCCGTTCAGCAGGACGTCGAGCCGGCCGAAACGCTCGACGCTCGCGGCCATCGCCGCTTCGATCGACGCCATGTCGGTCGTGTCCACCGTGACGGGCAGGATCTCGCCGGCCGCGTCGCCGAGCGGCGCAAGCGCCGTGCGAATCTCGGCGGCGGCCGCTTCGAGGTGTTCGATGCGGCGCGCGGCGATCGCGACGTTGACGCCTTCGCGCGCCAGTTCGAGCGCGACCGCCTTGCCGATGCCCATGCTGCCGCCGGTGATGAACGCGGCTTTTCCGTGCAGTTGCAGATCCATGTCGATGAAAGGTGAGAGTCGGGATTGAGGAAAGGAGCGGGTTGCGCGATCAGGACAACTGCATTTCGACGAGCGTCGGCCCGTCGGTGCGCGCAAGCGCATCGTCGAGCGCTTGCACCAGCGCACGGGTGTCGCTCGCGCGTTGAGCCGGCACGCCGTAGCCGCGTGACAGCGCGAGCCAGTCGATCGGCGGGTCGTCCAGTTGGGTCAGGCGGCTGGCATGCGGCGTATCCGCCGGCAGGCCGCTGCGCGCGAGTTCGGTCTGCAGGATGCCGTAGCGCCGGTTCGAGGCGATCAGCATCACGATCGGCAAACGCTCGCGCGCCATCGTCCACAGCGACTGGATCGTGTACTGCGCACTGCCGTCGGACTGCAGCGCGAACACGCGGCGGTCCGGGCACGCGACGGCGGCGCCCAGTGCCACCGGCAGGCCCTGGCCGATCGCCCCGCCCGTGTTCGTGAGAATCGTGTGGCGACGCGCGCGCGCCGATGCGGTCACGAACGGATAGCCGCACGTGCCGCCCTCGATCGACACGATCGCGTCGTCGGGCAACGCATTCGCGAGCACGCGGCCGACGGCCTGCGGCGTGAGCGGGCCATCCTCCACGCGCCAGCGCTCGACGCGTACACCCGCGTCGTTCGTCGACGCGCCGATGCGATCGGCCAGCGCCTCCAGCGCGTCGTCCGCCGCGTCGCCCGGCGCGGCCAGCGTGACGATGTCCTCCGGTCGCGCGAGTTCGCCGGGAATGCCCTCGTAGCCGAAGTAGGTGACGGGCGCAAGCGCGCCGGCCAGCACCACGCGCCGGCCGGCCAGCGCGGCCAGCGCCGGCTCGGGGAAATAAGGCAGGCGGTCGATGTCCGGCAGGCCGCCGCCGCGCTCCTCGCGCGCGGGAAACGTCTCGCTGAAGCAGGTCGCGCCGGTCGCGGCCGCGATGCGCGCCGCCGCACGCTGCCCGCGGGCCGACAGCGCGCGCGCGCCCATCAGCAGGACGGCGCGATGGCCACTGAGCAGCAGATCGGCAACCCGTTCGACGCGAGCGGCATCGAACGACACCGCGGCCGGGCGCACGACGGCGGGCGACGCCGCGCCGCGCACCCTGGCCGACTGGAGATCGACGGGCAGCACGAGGGTCGCGACGCCGCGCTGCGCGCCCATCGAGGCCGAAATCGCATCGGCCGTATCGGTCGCGAGATCCGTGTCGCGCGCCACGCTGCGATACCACACCGACACCGGACGGGCGAGCGACTCGATGTCGGACGTCAGCGGCGCGTCGTACTTCAGATGCTCCCGCGTGTGATCGCCGACGATGTTCAGGATCGGCGTGCGGGCGCGGCGCGCATTGTGCAGGTTGGCAATGCCGTTCGCGTGGCCGGGCCCGAGGTGCAGCAGCGTCATCGCGGGCTTGCCGGCCATGCGGCCATAGCCGTCCGCGGCGCCCGTGCACACCCCCTCGAACAGCCCGAGGATCGAGCGCATGCCCGCCACGGTATCGAGCGCACCGACGAACGGCATCTCGGTCGTGCCGGGATTGGCGAAACAGACGTCGACGCCGGCGTCGCGCGCCGTGGTGAGGACGACGCTCGCCCCGCTGCTTGTTTCGATATCGCTGTCCGACTGTGGGATGTTCATGCGGCTGCTCGACGGGTTTGGCTGAAGTGGTTTTAATGTAATCCCGAATTACGGTATTTGTCAAACGACCCACTCCGTTTTTCCGATCCACGACGGATCACGTCTACCCGACATTTCTCGCAATTTCACCGTACGAACGAGATGGAGGCACTATCCGATCCCCTCCACGAAACGATTAATTTCCCACAATTCGGTATTTTGCAAAACCCGCACACCAGATCGACCGCCTCCGTGCCGTGCACCCTTCCCCTCCCCATCAATTCTCAAAATTACGATTGCAAATGCCTCTCATTTGCATTAAATTGCCGCGCAAATGTACTGTTTGGAACACAGATGTCGACGCGAGGCCGCCCGCCGTGCCCGAACGCACCGACACAGCACGGGAGGAGTATGAGCAGGAGGAACTGGGCGGCCGCACCGATGGCCATCGTCGTCGGCACGACCGGCATGGGCGCAGCCGACGCGCAGGAAACGGCGCTGCCCACCATCGAGGTCTCCGCGCAACGCGCGACGGCGCCGTTTCGCACGCGCGAATCGACGAGTGCGACGCGCAGCGAGGCGGACGTGATGGAGATTCCGTTCGCGGTCAGCAGCGTCGACACGAAGCTGATCCAGACCGTGGCCGCCACGCGCGGCGACGATCTTTACGACTGGGTCGCGGGCGTCTCGCGCCAGAACAACTTCGGCGGCCTGTGGGACAACTACGCGGTGCGCGGCTTCGCCGGCGACGGCAACACGTCCGGCACCGACTACCTGGTCAACGGCTTTTCGTGGAATCGCGGCATGAGCGTGCCGCGCGACACCGTCAACCTCGAGCGCATGGAAGTGCTCAAGGGGCCGGCGTCCGCGCTGTATGGCCGCGGCGATCCGGGCGGGATCATCAGCTATACGACGAAGCAGCCTCAGTTCGCCCGCGCGAACACCATCGGCGTGTCGGCCGGCAGCTACGGCGCGTTGCGCCAGACACTCGATTCGACCGGCCCCGTCACGAAATCGCTCGCGTACCGCTTCGTCGCGATGAACGAGAACAACGGCAGCTTTCGCGACACTGTGTCGAGCAAACGCTACCTGTTCTCGCCGTCGTTCACGTGGGACATCGGCGCGGACACGACGCTCCACTACGAATTCGAGAGCGCGCGTCAGCGCGCGCCGCTCGATCGCGGCGTGCTGGCGGTCAACGGGCAGTTGGGCGTGATCCCCGCGTCGCGCTTTCTCGGCGAGCCGCGCGACGGCGACTACGACGTGCGCAACACGGGTCACCAGTTCACGCTCGAGCATCGCATCGATTCAAGCTGGTCGATCAATGCCGGCGTCGCGCAACGCAACACCGACCTGACGGGGCGCTCGTCCGAGGCCTTCGCGTTGCAGCCGGACGGCCGCACGCTGTGGCGCCGCTACCGGCAGGTCGCGTTTCACTCGAACGACCTGCAAGGCCGTCTCGAAACCACCGGCGCGTTCCGCACGGGCAGCATCGGCCACACGCTCGTGATGGGCGTCGATGCGTATCGCTTCAACTACGACCAGTTCGTCACGCGCTCCACGCCGAGCGCTTCGGTGCCGTATGCGATCGACATCTTCGATCCGGTCTACGGCCAGCCCGCGCCGACGCCGCGCACCGCGACCAACCTGCTCGAACGCGACGACGGACAAGGCGTCTACGCGCAGGACACGCTCGCGTTCGGGCCGCACTGGAAAATCCTGGCCGGGCTGCGCTGGGATCGCTTCCACCAGTCGATCGACAACCGCCTGAAGGGCATGACGACGAGCCAGCTGCAGACCGCGGTGAGTCCGCGTATCGGCGTCGTGTATGAAATGAGCCCCGCGTGGTCGTTCTATGCGAACACCGCGTATTCGTTCCGGCCGAACAACGGTGCCGACATCAACGGCCGCGCGTTCGATCCCGAAAAGGGCCACGGCTACGAAGCCGGCGCGAAATGGGCCGGCGCGCGCTCGCTCACGACCGTCTCGGCGTTCTACGTCACCAAACGCAACGTGCTCACCGCCGATCCAGCGAATGCCGGCTTCTCGCGCGCGGCCGGCGAAGTGCGCAGCCGCGGCATCGAATTCGAATGGAGCGGCGACCTCGGTCACGGCCTGCGCGGCATCGCGAACCTCGCGTACGTCGACGCCGAGGTCACGCGCGATTCGGTGCTGGCGCCCGGCTCGCGCCTCGTCGACGTACCGCGGCTGAGCGGCAGCGCGCTGCTGATGTACGAGACGACCCTGCCGTTCGCGGACAAGGCCGGCGCGGGTGCCGGCGTGATCTACGTCGGGCGCCGCGCCGGCAACACGGCCAACACGCAGGACGGCTTCGAGCTGCCGGCCTACGCGACCGTGCAGCTCAACGGCTACCTTCAGGTCAACAAGCACCTGCGTGCGTCGGTCGTGCTGAACAACCTGTTCAACCGCACCACCTACGTCAGCTCGTACAACAGCCTGTGGGTCACGCCGGGCGCGCCGCGCAGCCTGTTAGCATCGCTCGCCTACTCGTTCTAGCGCGGCCGGGCGGCTGACGCGACCGCCATCGCGCGTCAGCCGCCTACCACGAAGCGCGCCCCCAGCGCGAGCAGCAACGCCGGCAGCATCACGCACGCCCCGACCGCGAGGAATGCGCGGAAACCGACCTGCAGCCCTTCGCGCCGGATCGCCGCGAGCCACAGAATCGTCGCGAGCGAACCGGTGATCGACAGGTTCGGGCCGAGATCGACGCCGATCAGAATCGCGTCGACCACCGTTTGCGGGCTGTGCGCGGCCTGGATCGTCGAACTCGCGATCAGCCCGGCAGGCAGGTTGTTGACCGCGTTCGACACCAGCGCGACCGCGACGCCGGCCACGGCCGCGGCGACGTGCTCGCCGCTTTGCATCAGCGTATGCAGCAGCCCCGCTAGTACGCGCACCGCGCCGGTCCGGTCGAGCGTCTCGACGACGACGAACAAGCCCGCGACGAGCGGCAGCACGCTCCATGAAATCGCGCGAACGATCGGCACGCAGGCCGCGCGATCCCGCATCACCACGCACGCGACCGTGACGACACCCGCCAGCGCGGTCGGCAACCCGAGCGGGCGGTCGAACACCGACACCGCCATCAGTGCGACGGCCGTTGCGGCGATGCCCGCGAGCGCGATGCGTCCACCGCTCGTCAGCGGCTGCACCGGCAGCCCCGACTCGCAACGGCCGGCAAGCGCACGTCGCTGCACGATCCTCAGCATGACGAACGTGCACGCGATCGACGCGACGGACGGCGCCGCGAAGTGCGCGAGCCAGACGCCGAGCGCCGGCATGTGCGCGCCGTACAGCACCAGGTTCGCCGGATTCGAAATCGGCAGCACGAAGCTCGCGGCATTGGCGACGAGCGCGCAGCTGTACAGCAGCGGCATCGGGTCGGCCTTCGCGCGACGCGCGGCGGCCAGGATCGCGGGTGTCAGCACGACGGCGGTCGCGTCGTTCGACAGGAACACCGTGGTGACGACACCGACGCCGTAGATCAGCGCGAACAGCCGCCGCGGCGAGCCCTGCGCGAGATTGACGACGTGCGTCGCGACCCAGTCGAACAGCCCCTCGCGACGGGCCGCCTCGGACAGCAGCATCATGCCCGTCAGAAAGAGGTACACGTCGCCGCCTTTCGCGACGGCGTCCAGCGCCTGCGCGACGGGCAACAGGTTCAACACGACCAGCAGCAGCGCGCCGCTCACGGCCCAGATGGCCTCGGGCCAGCCGAACGGGCGCGTGATGACGCCCGCGGTGGCGAGCGCGGAAATCAGCCAGGCAAGCGAAACAGGATTCATGGGCAAGTGGATGGAGGCATGGGAATCGATATCGCTTTCACAATGATGTCGCCGACAGATCGGCCGGCTTGCCGCATACGCTGCTCAGCGAGCGCGCGTGACCGAGCCACAGCGCGAGCGAGCCCGTCGACACGGCGCCCAGTACGACGAACGCGGCCGGATAACCGAAGTGCTGCGCGAGCACGCCGCCCAGCACGGGGCTGAGCGCCGCGCCGATGCCCTGCGCGGTCGCGACGGCGCCCTGCCCGGCATTCACGCGGCCAGAGCCATGCAGCAGCCGAACCACGAGCGCGGGCACGACCACGCTTTGCAGGCCGGCGCCGATGCCGTCGAGCACCTGCACCGGCCACACGCCCGCTTCGCTCATCCACGCCGCGGCGACCACCCCGCGCACCGGCAGCACGAGGTACGAGAACAGCAGCACGCGCCAGTAACCGTGCGAGCGAATCAGACGGGGCGCGAGCCACGCCGCCGCGACCATCACGAACTGCGCGATGACGATGGTCTGTGCGGTGAACGCGCTCGGGTTGCTGCGATGCGTGACGACGACACCCATCCCGTAGAGCGGCAGCATCGCTGCATTGCCGAGGTGAAACAGCGCGAGCGACGCGCCGAGCAGCACCAGCGGCCGGTTTTCGGCGAGCGTGCGCAGACCGCTGACGCGCGACGTCGGCGCCGCGCCGACCGCATCGGGATGCGCGGCATCCGTGCCCGGTGTGACGCCGGCAGGATCGAGACCACGGGCGGACGCATGATCGATCGCCTGCCCGGGAATCGCCAGCGTGCTCACGATGGCGAGGACCGTAAACACGCCGACGAGCGCGAACACGGCGTCGAATCCGGCATGCCAGCCGAGCCACCCCGCGAGCGCCGCGCCGGCGACGTTGCCGGCATGGTTCGCCATCTGGTTGCGCCCGAACTGCCGGTCGAACCCCTGCCGCCGCACGATGCCGAGCGTCACGCCCGCGACGGCCGGCGCGAGCGCCGCGCCGCTGACCGCCGCCAGGATTTGCGACGCCGCCACCGCCGGATAGCCGTGGACGAACATCAGCGCGAGCGAGGCCAGTGCCGTCGCGGCGGCCGCGACGACGATCAGCGCCCGCTTCGCGCGCACCGCGTCGACGAGCGCGCCGGCCAGCGGCGTCGCGGCCATCGCGGCGAGCCCGGCCAGCGTCATGACCGAACCGATCGCATCGGCGCCCCAGCCGCGCGACAGCAGGATGACGCCGATGAACGGGCCGATGCCGGCCTGCACGTCGGCCAGGAAGAAGTTGAGCGCTTCGAGCGCGCGTGCCGGCCTCATGGTCGCCTCACCGTCGCACGATCATTCGGCATCCGCATCGACGAGCTCGGCGATCTCGCTCACGTCGAGCGTCGTGCCGTGCGGCGTGACGACGCCATGCCCCCACGCCTGCACATGAACACCGGGACGCAGATAATCGTGCAGCGCTTCAGCTGCATGCGGCGGCACCCGCAGCGCGACGCCGCTCGTCAGCAACGCGCCGTTCAATTCGCCTTTCGGCCCATGCAGCCCGAACGCGACTTCGCCGTTCGATTCCATCGGCTGTCGAGCGGCGTGCGTCGGCTTCGGCGGCGCAGCGTGCGCGGGCCCATCGTCGTTGATGTCGACGCCGTCGCGCCCGGTCAGTTGCACGGCCGCGACCATCGCGGCACGACGCGGCTTGACGCCCCGCACGCGGATGCGGTCGCCGACCGCGACACGGCGCACCAGTTCGCGGCCCAGGTGCGGCGGCACGTGAACCTGCAGGTCGCCGTTCAGGATCAGGCCGTCGATTTCTCCGTGCGGATTGAGCAGGAACTGCGTGACGCGGCCGCGCGTTTCGGGCAGGCAGGCGGGATCGATCCAGTGCATGGCAGGACTCCTTTCGATGGATTGAGGAACGACGTCGCGCGATCAGTGCGCGACATCGTCATAGAGATTCACGACATGGCCCGGCGCGCCGAACGCCGTCGCCTGCAGCGCTTCACCGTAGGCGTTGCGCGTGCCGTAGCCGACCGCGGCCACGCGCTCGCCGGGCGCGAGCAGCGCGCCGAATTGCTGGGCGGCCGGCACGGTCAGCTTGACGATCGCTCCGCTGTCGAGCATCACGCCGTCCGGCTCGCCGCGCGGCGCGCGCGTCACGCGGCGCACGACGCCGGACACGCTCAGGCGGGCAAGGTTGACCCCGCGCAGCGTGGGCGGCACGGGCGCGACGGGCGCGGGCGGCTGATCGGACAGCGACGCGCCGGTGCCGTCGTTGCGGACCACGCGTGCGCGGATTTCATCGTCGACGCGTCGTTCGCCGGCTACCGTCACGCGGTCGCCCGTTTTCACGAGCGCCGTCAGTTGCGAACCGAGATGCGGCGGCAGGAGGACGAGCGTGCCGTCGGTCAGCACGAAGCCGTCGACCGCCCCTTCCGGATTGATCGTCAGGCGCGACAGCGTGCCGGACACCAGCGCGTCGGAGGCGGTGTCGTTTCCGGGCATGGCAGGCACAAGCGCACGAGGCCGAGGCGGAGGCGGCGGAGGCGGCATGGCGCCGGCCGGGTCTTCCGCGCGCGGCGCCGGCGGCACCTGCGCCACGCTGACCGTTGCGACGGCAACGAGCGCGGCAGCGCAGAGCATGCGATACGAGCGGCGAACGGCAGCGCGGCACCGCGGCCGCGATCGGACGACAGGCAGGCACGAGTTCATGGCGGGCTCCGGCGACGGGTTGCGATGCATCGGTATCCGCAATACCCGTGCCAACCTGCGGCGCACCGCGTGGCCGTGCGCCGAACGACGACGCGCGCCAAACGTGTCGGATTTCCCGACACGTCGATTCACCGCATGTCGGCATTCCCGACAGTCGAAACAACGCGACCAGCGGCCCGCTCACACCGATAACGAGCTGGCGCTGGCCCTATTCGTCGCGCTCGATCCCGAGATTCGCCATGCGCGCATAGAGCGACTGGCGGCCGATCCCGAGCTGCCTCGCGGCTTCCGCGCGATTGCCGTTCGCGCGCTCGAGCGCGTGCAGGATCGCCGCGCGCTCGACCGTCGCGAGCGCATCGGGCAGCGGCATGTCGAGCAGGTGCGCCGGCACCGCATCGGCGCCCGACTGGCGCGCCGGCACGGCGCCGAGGCCGAGATCGGCCGCGCTGACGGCCGGCCCGGGGGCGAGCGCGGCCGCCCGCTCCATCACGTTGCGCAGTTCGCGGACGTTGCCCGGCCAGCGGTGATCGAGCAGCGCGCGCTGAGCGTCGTTCGTCAGATGCAGCGCGCGCATGCCTGCCGCGCTGCCCAGGAAATGCGCGGCCAGTGGCAGGATGTCGGCTACACGCTCCGCGAGCGGCGGCAGGTGCAGCGGAATGACGTTCAGCCGATAGAAGAGATCTTCGCGGAACGTGCCGTTCGCGACGGCCGCGGCGAGATCGCGATGCGTCGCGGCCACGACGCGAATGTCGATCGTCGTCGCGCGGTCCGCGCCGAGCGGCATCACCTGGCGCTCCTGCAGCGCGCGCAGCAGCTTCGCCTGCATCGCGGCGGGCATGTCGCCGATCTCGTCGAGAAAGAGCGTGCCGCCGTCGGCCTCGACGAGGCGCCCCGCGCGATCGGCATGCGCGCCGGTAAACGCACCGCGACGATGCCCGAACAACTCGCTTTCGAGCAGATCGGCCGGAATGGCCGCGCAGTTGACGGCGACGAACGGCCCCGCATGGCGAGCCGATGCGGCATGCAGCACGCGCGCCGCCACCTCCTTGCCCGTGCCCGTCTCGCCGGTCAGGAGCACGGTTGCGTCGCTCATCGCGGCCCGGCCGATCTGCTTTTGCACGTCGCGCATCGCGGCGCTCACGCCCAGCAATCGTGGTCGGTCCGCGGAAGGTTCGCCCGCGAAACCGCTGTCGGATGGCGCCGGCGCGGGCGGCTGATTCGCCGACACGATACGTTCGAGCAGTTGCGCGATGTCCCGGCGCCCGATCGGCTTCGTCAGGTGATCGAATGCGCCGAGCCGCATCGCTTCGATCGTGTTGTCGCTGGTCGCGTGGGCCGTCAGCATGACGACCGGAATCGCGGCCAGCGCGGGATCGTCACGCAGTTGCGCGAGCACGGCCAGCCCGTCCAGATCCGGCAGGCGGAAATCCAGAAAGACGCATTCGATGCCGCCGCCGTCGCGCAGCGCGCTGAGCGCGGCCCGGCCGGATGCGGCCTCGACGGCCCGATGACCGAGATCGGCCAGCGTTTCGGCGAGGCCGTCGCGAAAGGCCGCGTCGTCGTCGACTATGAGGATGTTTGCCATGGAATTTCAATCACGAATGCGGCGCCGCCGTCGAGGCGCGCGTGTCCGCCATGCGCCGCCGCCACTTCACGGACCACGGCAAGACCGAGGCCCGTGCCGTCCGCGCGACCCGTCACGAACGGCTCGAAGATCCGCTCGCGCTGCGCGGCCGGCACACCGGGGCCGCTGTCCGACACGGTGATACACAGCCAGTCGCGCCCGGCGACCGCGCGCCGCTCGGCGGTGAGCGTGACCGCGCCGCCGTCGCCCGCATGGTGCAGCGCGTTGAGCAGCAGGTTATCGAGCGCCCGCCGCATCTGGTCGGGATCGAAGGCCGGACGATCCGATGGCCACGCGAGCCGTTCGCCCTGCCCCGCGAGCGACACCGTCAGGTCGATCGCTTGCCGCTGCGCCAGCTCGCGGTGCGCGTCGACGACTTGCGCGAGCCACGCGTCGACGTCGACGAGTGTCGCATGGGGGCGCACCGGCTGCGTCAGCGCGAGCAGGCTCGACAATTGCGCATCGATGCGCTCGATCTGCGCGAGGATCACGCGCAATGCGTCCTGCTGCCGCCGGCCGTCGCCGGCCAGCGCGTTTTCCGCCTTCAGCCGCATCGCGCCCATCGGATTGCGAATCTCGTGCGCGACCTGCGCGGCAAGCTTGCCCAGCATGCCGAAGCGCTCGGCCTGCGCGAGCCGCGTACGCAGTTCGTCGGCCTGCTGTTGCAGCCGGTCGGCGCGGCGCGCCCGCTCGTTGAACGCATCGATGACGCGGTCGAGATCGGGTTCGCCGACGTACGGCAGGTGATGTTCGCGACCGTCGGGCCCCAGCCCGCTCTCGATCCGCGCGAGATTGCGTTTCCAGCGGCGCAGCGCCACGGCCAGCGCCGCCGCGATCGCCAGAATCACCGCGAGCACGGCGGCGAGCCCCGTGGCCAGCAATTCCCCGTGCCGGCCCAGCGGCGGGCGCGCACGCGTCAGCATCCACACGTACAGCCCCGCACCGCCGCGTACCGGACAGGCCGCCGCGATCACGGCATCCTGCGCGCCTTCGACGACGTTCGTCGTCGCGGCATGCGTCGCGGCCGCGGCATGCAGCGTGCGGAGGATCAGCGGCGTTTCCGCTTCCGGAACGTCGCGTTTGACGCCGCTGCCCTGATAAGTGGGAAAGGAATACGCGAGAAAGCCGCTCGCGTCGGGTGCGGCGCCGGGCATCCAGAACCCGCCCTCCATGTCCGGCGCCCGCGAGAGCACGATGTCGAGGATCGCGTGCATCAGATCCGGAGCGGGCCCGGCGCCCGCGGACGCGGACGACGCGCCGTAACGCGACGCGACCGCTTCGCAGGCCGACGCGCCGGCGGCCTTGGCGCTGGCCACCTGCTGACTCTCGGCGGAACTCGCGGTGACCCAGACGACCGCGACCAGCGTCGCGCACAACGCCGCGACGAGTGCCCAGAGCATGACGAGTTGGGTGGAGAACGACGGACGCTTCATCGGATGGGGCTGGCGGTTGAGGACGACAGAATAGCGCATTGCATGCCATGCGAAGCCGCCACGACCGCCATGCGTCGCACCGACGGCCGGCAGATCGGAACGGTAACGGCTCGCCGTGGAAAGCCTGGCGAAAGCCCCGGGGGCTAGACTGCCTTCGGTCCCGATTCCGGTTTGCTGCGGGTACGCGAAGGCATTCGCGACATCGGCCCGGACGGTTCGCTCGCGCGCGAGGTGAAGCGCGGCGACCGCGCGCTCCCCTATCACACCTTCGCGCTGCTGCCGCTCGTGTTCGCGGCCGAACTCGTTCAGCGGCGCAACATCGATCTCTACCGCGAGAACGACGGCGCGATCGGCCGCCTCGCGAACCTCGTGATCGACGCGGTGGGAGATCCCGCGAGTTTCAGGAAAATCACGCCGATCAGGCAGGACCTGTTTCCGTGGATGTTCCGCGACGAACGGAGCTGGGTCGAGCCGTACTACGCACGCTTTCACGATCGCCGCCTGCCGGCGATCATCGCGCCGCGCGACCGGGCCGCGCGTCACCGCCGGTTCGAGCGCGACACCACGTCGATCCACACCGCCAGCACCAGCACCGCGCCCTTGACGATCATCTGCCAGTACGCGTCGACGTCCAGCATCGACATCCCGTTGTCGAGGCTCGCCATCACGAGCGCGCCGATCAGCGCGCCGTAGACCGTGCCCGACCCGCCGCGCATCGAGGTGCCGCCGATGAAGCACGCGGCGATCGCGTCGAGCTCGCCCATCGTGCCGGCGGACGGCGACCCGGCCGCGAGCCGCGCCGTGTTGACGAGGCCGGCGAACGCGCACATCAGGCCCATCAGCGCGAAGATCGCGAGTTTCACGCGATCGGTGTCCACGCCCGACAGCCGCGTCGCCTCCAGGTTCGACCCCACTGCATAGATGCGCCGGCCGAATACCGTCTGCGTCGCGATCCACGAGAACACGCCGAGCAGCGCGAGCAGCAGCAGCACGGGCACCGGAATACCGCCGTAACGGTCGAGCGTCGCGACGAACGCGAACAGCACCGCCCCCGCGCCGACGATCTTCGCGACGTCCTGCCACAGCGGGGCGACCGCGAGCCGGTAGCGCCGCCGCGTGCCGCGCTGCCGCACCACCAGCAGCGTCGCGACCACGAACAGCAGGACCGCGAGGCCGTCGCCGGCCACGCGCGGCAGATAGCCCTGCCCGATGAACACGAAGCCGTCCGACACGGGCGCGATCGTCGAGCCGCCCGTCACGCCGAGCAGGATGCCGCGAAACGCGAGCATCCCGCCGAGCCCGACGATGAACGACGGCACGCGCCGATAGGTCGACCACCAGCCGTTGAAGAGCCCGATCAGCACGCCGAGCGCGAGCACGGCCGGGACCGTCGCCGCGACCGGCCAGTGGCGGTTGACGTCGAGGATCGCGGCGACGCCGCCGAGCAGCCCGAGCAGCGAGCCGACCGACAGGTCGATCTCGCCCGCGATGATGACGAACACCATGCCGCACGCGAGCATGCCGGTGATCGACATCTGCCGCAGCAGGTTCGATACGTTGCGGGGCGTGACGAACGCGCCGTCCGTCAGCACCGAGAAGAATGCCCAGATCGCGACGACCGCGAACAGCAGCGCGAGCACCTTGTAGCGCGTGAAGACATGGCGCAATGGCAGCCGCGGCGCGCGGCCGGCGCCTGCATCCGGCGTCGCCGGGGTCGAGGAAGAAAGTTCGGAATTCATGTCGCACTCGCTGCGGTGGGTTCGGCGGCCAGCCGCGCGGGCTTCAGCGCGGCGCCGAGGATCTGTTCCTGCGTGAGGCCCTGGTTGACGAAATCGCCGCGCAGCTCGCCCTCGCCGATCACCAGCACGCGATCGGCCAGGCCGAGCACCTCCGGCAATTCCGACGACACGACGATCAGCGCGACACCGCGCTGGGCCAGCGCGAAGATCAGCCGGTAGATCTCCGCCTTCGCGCCCACGTCGACGCCGCGCGTCGGTTCGTCGAGGATCAGCACCTGCGGCTCGGTCAGCAGCATCTTCGCGAGCACCGCCTTCTGCTGATTGCCGCCCGACAGGCTCGCGATCGACAGGAACGGGTGCGCTGCGCGCACCGACAGCCGCTGCATCTCGGTGCGGATCGTATCGAGCTCGGCGGCCGCGTCGATCCGCCCGCGCGCCGCGAAGCGCCGCAGCACCGCGAGCGTGATGTTGTGGCCCACGCCGAGCTGCGGCACGATGCCGTGGCGCTTGCGGTCCTCCGGCACCATCGCGATACCGGCGCGGATCGCGTCGGCCGGCGAGCGGATCGACAGCGGCTTGCCGTTCATCGTCACGCTCGCCGTGCACGCGCCCGGATACGCACCGAAGATCGCCTGCATCAACTCGGTGCGGCCCGCGCCGACCAGCCCGGCGACGCCGACGATCTCGCCGCGCCGCACGCTGAACGACACGTCGTCGACGCGCTTGCGGCGTGCGTTCGTCACGTCTCGGCACGTCACGTGGCGCACGTCGAGCACGACGTCGCCGATCTCGTGCGGCTCGCGCGGATACAGGTCGCGGATCTCGCGGCCGACCATCATCGCGATGATCCGGTCGGTGGTCAGCGTGGCCATCGGCTCGGTCGCGACGTGGCGTCCGTCGCGGATCACGGTGACCGTGTCGCACACGGCCGCCACCTCGTCGAGCTTGTGCGAGATGTAGACGCACGCCACCCCACGACGCTTCAGGTCGCGCACGATGTCGAGCAGGATGCGCGTCTCCGACGCACTCAGCGACGACGACGGTTCGTCGAGGATCAGCAGCTTCGCGTGCTTGTTCAGCGCCTTCGCGATCTCGATCAGCTGCTGGTGGCCGCCGCCGTAGTTCATCACCGGCTGCGCGACGTTGATCGTGTCGATCCGCAGCTCGCGCAGCAGCTCCTCCGCGCGCTGAACCATCGCCGCGAAGTTCATGCGCCCGCCCGGCAGCGTGATCTCGTTGCCGAGGAAGATGTTCTCGGCCACCGACAGTTCGGGCACGAGCATCAGTTCCTGGTGGATGATCACGATGCCCGCGCGCTCGGTGTCGCGCACGCCGGACGCCGCGAGCGGCGCGCCTTCCCAGCGGATTTCGCCGTCCCACGTGCCATGCGGGTACACACCCGACAGCACCTTCATCAGCGTCGACTTGCCGGCGCCGTTCTCGCCGCACAGCCCGACGCATTCGCCGGGGCGCACGGTCAGGTCGATGCCGTCGAGCGCCTTCACGCCGTCGAATGCCTTGACGATGCCGCGCATCGTCAGCAAGGGTTCCGTCATTCGTTCATGCCTCGCAGGATACGCGCGGGCGGCCGGTGAGCCGCCCGCGCGTCGTGCCGTTACTGGCTCGCCAGCTGGGCCTGGGTATAGAAGCCGTCCTTCACGACGACGTCGACGTTGCGCTTGGTCAGCAGCGTCGGCTGCAGCAGCACCGTGTCGACCTTCTTCTTGCCGTTGTCGTATTGCGCGTTGAACGCGGGCTTCGTGCCCTTCGCGAGATCGACCGCGAGCTTCGCAGCTTCGCTCGCGATCAGCTTCAGCGGCTTGTAGACGGTCATCGTCTGCGTGCCGGCGATCACGCGCTTGACCGCGGCCAGATCCGCATCCTGCCCGGACACCGGCACCTTGCCGGCTAGATGCTGCGCGGCGAGCGCCTGGATCGCGCCGCCGGCCGTGCCGTCGTTCGACGCGACGATCGCATCGATCTTGTTGTTGTTCGCGGTCAGCGCGTCCTCGACGATCCGCAGCGCGGTCGAGGCGCTCCATTCGGGCACCCACTGCTGGCCGACCACCTTGATGTCACCGCGGTCGATCGCCGGCTTGAGCACCTTCAGTTGTCCTTCGCGCAGCATCTTCGCGTTGTTGTCGGTCGGCGCGCCGCCCAGCAGGAAATAGTTGCCCTTCGGCTTCGCGTCGAACACGCCCTGCGCCTGCAGCTCGCCGACCTTCTCGTTGTCGAACGAGATGTAGGCGTCGACGTCGGCGTCGAGGATCAGGCGATCGTACGACACGACCTTGATGCCGGCCTTGCGCGCTTCGGCGACGACGTTGCCGAGCGTCTTCGAGTTGAACGGCACGATCACGATCACGTCGACGCCGCGCGAGATCAGGTTCTCGATCTGGGAAATCTGCCGCGCCTCGTTCGCATCGGCCGACTGCACCGACACCTTCGCGCCGAGCTTCGTCGCGGCCGCGACGAAATAGTCGCGATCGCGCGACCAGCGCTCGACGCGCAGGTCGTCGATACAGAAGCCGATCTCGGGCTTGTCCTTGCTCGCGTGGGCGAGCGGCGAGCCCAGCGCGAGGATCGCCAGCGCGGCGGCGCCGGCAAGGGAATGCAATACGGTACGACGCGTCACGGTTTTCATGTCTCCAGACTCCTTGTTATGGAACCACCTCACGAACCGCGGGCGGCCGCCGGATTGCACCGCCCGCATCGAGTCACTGCAATGTGCGTCAGGCGCCCGTCGCAAACACCGGTTCGAGCGCACGGTACAGCGCGCGAAACGTCGGCCGCCGCACGTCGCGATACCACGCGTGCCGCTCGGGATCGGGCTCGCGCACCGCGACGACGGGCGGCTGCGGGCACACGTCGCCGAGCCGCGCATGCGGTTCGAGCGCGAGATGCGCGAGGCGCGCGGCGCCGAGCGCCGGCCCCACTTCGCCGCCCGCGCGCAGCGTCAGCGCACGGCCGCTCAGGTCGGCGAGCATCTGCGTCCAGTACGCGCTGCGCGAGCCGCCGCCGATCACCGTGATGCTGTCGGGTGCGAGCCCGGCCGCATGCAGCGCGTCGATGCCGTCGAGCAGCGCGAAGCCGACGCCTTCGAGCGTCGCGTTCGCGAGATCGGCGCGCCGCGTGTCGGGCGTGAGCCCGTAGAACACGCCCTTCGCGTTCACGTCGTTGTGCGGCGTGCGCTCGCCGCTCAGATACGGCAGGAACCACGGGCGGCTCGCGCGTGCGTTCGTCTCGGCGTCGTCGAGCAGCGCCGCGACGCCGTCGTAACCGGCCAGTTGCGCGGTGAAGTCGACGCAGCCGGCCGCGTTCAGCATCACCGACATCAGGTGCCACGTGTCCGGCAGCGCATGACAGAAGCTGTGCACCGCCGATTCGGGATTCGCGCGAAACCCGTCCGACACCGCGAAATACACGCCCGACGTACCGAGCGACAGCAGCGCGTCGCCGGGCCGCACGATCCCGACGCCGACCGCGCCGGCCGCGTTGTCGCCGCCGCCGGCCACCACCGGGATCTCGCGCAGGCCCAGCGCCCGCGCGACGGCCGGCAGCAGCGTGCCGGTAATGCGGTTGCCTTCGAATACGGGCGGCATCTGCGTGCGCGACAGCCCGCAGGCGGCGAGCAGCGTGTCGTCGTAGTCGCGCTTCGCGACGTCCAGCCACAGCGTGCCGGCGGCATCCGACGGATCGGTTGCGAACGCGCCGGTCAGCCGGTAGCGCAGATAATCCTTCGGCAGCAGCACGTAGGCGACGCGTGCGAACACGTCGGGCTCGTGACGACGCACCCACAGCAGCTTGGGCGCGGTGAAGCCCGGCATCGCGATGTTGCCGGCCACCGTGCGCAATGCGGGCGCGAGCCGTTCGAGTTCCGCACACTCCGCGTCCGCGCGGCCGTCGTTCCACAGAATCGCGGGGCGCAGCACGTCGCCATGCGCATCCAGCAGCGTCGCACCGTGCATCTGCCCGGTCAGCCCGAGTGCGTCGATGTCGCGCGGGTCGATGCCGGCCGTGCGCGCATCCGCGACCAGCGCAGCGAGCGCGCCGCAGGCGGCGTCCCACCAGTCGCGCGGCGCCTGCTCGGACCAGCGCGGCTGCGGCCGGCTCACCGTCAGCGGGCGGCTTGCGCTCGCGCGCACCGCGCCGTCGCGGTCGAGCAGCACCGCCTTCACGCCCGACGTGCCGAGATCGAGTCCGATGTACATGGCGTCAGCGCAGCCCGTAGATCGCCTGGTTCACGATGTTCTCCAGCCGCTCCTGCGCGCCGCTCGCATGCCGCGGGTTCACCCCACGCGCGAGCGCGTCGGCCGCCAGCGATTCCAGCGTATAGCCGCCGGACAGGATCTTGCGGCCGAACGCGTCGTCCCACTGCGCGTAGCGTTGCCGGCGCAGCGCGTCGAGCCGGTCGTTCTCGACCAGCACCGCCGCGCGTTCGAGCGCGAGCGCGAGCACGTCGATCGCGCCGACGTGGCCGTAGAACAGGTCTTCCGGATCGATGCTCTGGCGCCGCACCTTCGCGTCGAAGTTCATCCCGCCGGTCGTGAAGCCGCCGTGGCGCAGGATCTCGTAGAACGCGAGCGTCAGCTCCTCGACGCTGTTCGGGAACTGGTCGGTGTCCCAGCCGTTCTGCGGATCGCCGCGGTTCGCGTCGACGCTGCCGAACACGCCGAGCGCGAAGGCGTTCGCGATCTCGTGATGGAACGAATGACCGGCGAGCGTCGCGTGGTTCGCCTCGATGTTCACGCGAATCTCGTTCTGGAGTCCGTACTGCACGAGGAAGCCGTGCACGGTCGCGACGTCGTAGTCGTACTGGTGCTTGGTCGGCTCCTGCGGCTTCGGCTCGATCAGCAGCGCGCCCTTGAAGCCGATCCGGTGCTTGTGCTCGACGACCATCGACAGGAAGCGGGCGAACTGGTCGCGTTCGCGCTTCAGGTCGGTATTGAGCAGCGTCTCGTAGCCTTCCCGTCCGCCCCACAGCACGTAGTTTTCGCCGCCGAGCCGGTGGGTCGCGTCGAGCGCGTGGCACACCTGGGTCGCCGCCCATGCGAACACGTCGGGGTTCGGGTTGGTCGCGGCGCCGGCCGCGAAGCGCGGGTGCGAGAACAGGTTCGCGGTGCCCCACAGGAGCCGCACGCCACTTGCCTGCTGACGCTCGCCGAGATAGTCGACCATCCGCGCGAAATTGGCTGCGTAGTCGCGCAGGCTGTCGCCTTCCGGCGCGACGTCGGTGTCATGGAACGTATAGAACGGCGTGCCGAGCTTCGTGAAGAATTCGAACGCCGCGTCCGCCTTCTGCCGCGCCCGCTCGAGCGCGTCGCCCGGCTGCTGCCACGGCCGCTGGAACGCGCCCTGCCCGAAGATGTCGTGGCCCGGCCATACGAACGTGTGCCAGTAGCAGACCGCGATCCGCAGATGCTCGGCGAGCGTCTTGCCGAGCACGCGCTTGTCGGGGTCGTAATGGTGATACGCAAGCGGGTTGTCCGACTGCGGGCCTTCGTAGCGAATCGCGGGAATGTGCTCGAAATACGACATGGCGTCTCCGTAGGGGTTCTTGTTGCAGCGCAACGCGCGTCGCGACGACGCACGCGGCCGAATTCGGTTGACTGGATCGTGCCCGCGCGCCTATCGGCCGGCAATTGCGAAATTGCGCAGCGCGCTTGATGTTTCTTGCCAGCCGCTACGTGCGGCACACGTTCCGTCCTACAATCGCCGTACACCACGTACACCAGATATCGCGCGCCGCCGTCCGGGCGCGCCCCGGAGACAACGGCACCGCGCCCGCTAGGCGCGCGCCCCGACACCCAGATGACACGCGCCCCTTCCGCCCAGACACCGCACCGCATCGCGCTGCTGTTCAACGCGAACAAGGTCTACGACCGCGAGATCATCAGCGGCATCGGCCAGTACCTGCACACGACGCGCGTCGTGTGGGACCTGTTCCTCGAAGACGACTTCCGCTGCCGGCTCACCGGGATCGAGCGTTTCGACGGCGACGGCATCATCGCGGACTTCGACGACCCGGCCGTGGCCGACGCGCTCGCCGGTTCGCCGCTGCCGATCGTCGCGATCGGATCGTCGTACGAGGACCCGACGCAGTACCCGGACGATGT
>NZ_BCPO01000204.1:0-26783 GCF_016586105.1 Burkholderia sp. E168m15 | reverse complement strand
CCCATATATTGCGACGGACAACCCGAAGCTCGTGTCGCTCGCCTATACGCACCTGATCGGCGCCGGACTCGCGCACTTCGCGATGTACAGCCTGCCGGTCGCGCAGGAGAACCGCTGGGCGCAGCAGCGCGAACTCGCGTTCGACCGGCTCGCACGCGCGGACGGGCTCGATGCGCCGATCTACCGCGGGCTGTCGACGAGTGCGTCCGGGTGGAATCACGCGATCGAGCAACTGATCGACTGGCTGCATGCGCTGCCGAAGCCGGTCGGCGTGATCGCGGTGACCGATGCGCGCGCGCGGCACCTGCTGCAGGCGTGCCTGATCGCCGGCCTCGCGGTGCCGGAACAGGTCGCGATCATCGGCATCGACAACGATCCGCTCACGCGCACGCTGACGCGCATTCCGCTGTCGTCGGTGATCCAGGGCACCGAGGAAATGGGCCGCACCGCCGCGCACCTGCTGCACCGGATGCTGCGCGGCGCGCGCTTTCCCGGGCAGCGCATTCTCGTGCCGCCGGTCGGCATCAACGTGCTCGAATCGACGCGGCACCAGCCGCTGGCGAGCCCGCACGTGATGCGTGCCCGGCATTTCATCCGCCAGTACGCGTGCCAGGGCATCAAGACCGAACAGGTCGCCGACTATGTCGGCGTGTCGCGCTCGCTGCTCGAGGAGCACTTCCGGCGCGAACTGCAACGCACCGTGCACCAGGAGATCCTGCGCCACAAGCTCGAAGCCGCGCAGGCGCTGCTCGCCGGCCGCCAGGCGTCGAGCGCCGAAGTCGCGATCCGTTGCGGATTCACGTCGCTTCAATACATGTACGCGGTGTTCCGGCGCGAACTCGGCTGTACGCCGCGCGAATACCAGGAACGCGCGGCCGCCTCCCACTGACACCCGCCGCCCATCCGACCTCCACCCATGCATATCGATACCGATTCCTCATACCTGACGCCCGGCGCGGCACGCGTGCTTTCCGAGCCGTGGGGCACGTTGCCCGACGGCGAGCCCGTGCGGCGCTATACGCTGCGCAACGCGCACGGGATGCGCGTCGTCGTCAGCGACCTCGGCGCGACCGTCGTGTCGTGGCTCGCGCCCGATCGCACCGGACGCCTGGCCGATATCGTGCTCGCGCACGACACGCCGGCCGAGTACCTCGAATCCGGCGCCTATCTCGGCGCGACGGTCGGCCGCTGGGCGAACCGGATCGCCGGCGCGCACTTCACGCTCGACGGCGTCGACTACCTGCTCGACCGCAACGAGAACGGCAACCTGCTGCACGGCGGTGCGAACGGTTTTCATCGCGCGCGGTGGGACGTGCTCGACGATGGCGGCGGGCTGACGCTGCAACTCGATTCGCCGGAAGGCGACGCGGGATTCCCCGGCAACGTGCGCGTGCAGGTGCGCTACACGCTCGACGACGACGGCACGCTGACCATCGACTATTCGGGGTGGACCGACGCGCCGACGCCGCTGAACCTGACGAATCACAGTTACTTCAACCTGAACGGGCGCGCGGGCAGCGACGTGCGCGGCCATCTGCTGCACATCGACGCCGATGCATTCCTCGAAGTGGACGACGCGCTGATCCCGACCGGCGCGGCCGACGTGACGGGCACGGCGTTCGATTTCCGGCAAAGCGCGCCGCTCGGCGCGCGCCTCGACTGGCCGCATGCGCAACTGGCGCGGGCGCGCGGCTTCGATCACTGCTACGTCGTCGGCAACGGCGCGCGCGAGGTCCGGCCCGTGGCACGGATCTACGATCCGGAAAGCGGCCGCGAGTTGATCGTGTCGACCGACCAGCGCGGCCTGCAGCTCTATACGGGCAACTATCTCGACGGCTTGCGCGTGAGCGGCGGCACGCGTTGCGTGCCACACGCGGCGCTGTGCGTCGAAGCGGGCGGCTTTCCGGATCAGGTCAACATGGACGGCCTGCGCGACGACGTGATCGTTCGTCCGGGCGACGTGTACCGGCAGACCACGCGGTATCGGGTGGGCGTGCAGGCATAGCGCGCGTGCCGTATCGTCGGCACCCGGCCAGCGCCGCGCGCATCCCGGCCGAACGCCGGGCCGCGCCGCCTCGCGAGACATTGCGACGGCAGGAAAATGCTTTCTACGATTCGTTGGTTTGAGCGGCGCGGCGCAGCCCGTAGCATGGGCGCGTCACCCATCCTCCAGCATCGGAATGTCCGCGCAAACAGACAAGGTCGTCCATTGGCTGCTGTCCAGCCTGGAGCCGAAAAGCCAGCTTTTTCACGTCGGCCAGTATTGCGGCGACTGGCAGGCGTCCACCGCCGGCCGGGCGAAAGCGAGCTTCCACGTCATCCTGCATGGATCGGCGTGGCTGCATTTCGCCGACGGGCGCGACAGCATTCCGGTCGCCGCGGGTGAAGCCGTGTTTCTGCTGCGCGACGTGCCGCACGGGTTGTCGCCGAGCCCGGTCAACCCGCAGGCCTGCGCGGTCGCGGGCGGCCATCCGCTCGAGCGGCGCGGGTCGATGCAACCGCTCGATCCGTCGGTCGACGGCAGCGTCGGGCTCGCCTGCGGCTTCATCGAATTCCACTCCACCGTGTCGCGCGCGATCGTGTCGCTCTTTCCCGAGTATCTGATCGTGCGGCGCGGCGACGACGCGTATCGCGGCATCCACGGGCTGTTCGACCTGATTCGCGCCGAAGGCCGTCACGGCGTCGACGCGCCGTCCCCGCTGATCGACAAGCTGGTCGAACTGCTGCTGTTCTATGCGGTGCGGGATGCCGCCGGGCACGATACCGTGGCCAGCGGGCTCGCCATGCTGATGCAGCGGACTGGGTTCGGCACGCTGGTTGCCGCGATCATCGACGCGCCCGCCGACGCATGGACCACGGAATCGATGGCCGCGTTCGCGAACATGTCGCGCACCGCGTTCTGCAAGCACTTCAGCGAAGCGTCCGGCCATCCGCCGATGCAGTTCGTCACGATGGTGCGGATGCGGCTCGCGGCGGACCTGCTGCAACAAGGCCTGCCGATTTCGCGGGCGGGCGAACTCGTCGGCTATCAGTCGGAATCGGCGTTTGCGCACGCGTTCAAGCGCACGATGGGCATGCAGCCCGGCGCATGGCGCCGCGAGCGCGACGACGCGTCGCGATCGGCGGCGCGCTTGCACTAGCGAGCATCGCGACACCGCGGCGCGCGGCGCGGGACGAACGCACAGGAATCGCGGATGTTCGCGCATTGTCCGGCGGCAGCAGCGCCTCGACAATGATCTCACTGCCCTTTTCGGAGAATCCTGTGAGCCGCCTGCCGTTGCCCACCATCGAGACCGCCCCCGCGGCCAGCCAGCCCTTCCTCGAAAAATCGCAGCGCGCGAACGGCTTCCTGCCGAACCTCGTCCGTTCGCTCGCGAATGCGCCGGTCGCCCTCGAAACCTATCTGACCGTCGCGGAGATCAACGGCCGCGCGGGCCTCACGTTCGCCGAGCGCGAAGCCGTGCAGATCACCGCGGCCGCCGTCCACGGCTGTGCATTCTGCGTGGCCGGCCACACCGCCGCCGCACTGAAAAAAGCCCAGGTCGAGCGCGCCGACGTCGATGCGCTGCGCGACGGCGAGCCGGTCGCCGAGCCGCGGCTGGAAGCCGTCGCTGCTTTCACGCGCGCCGTGATCGCGACGCGCGGCGCCGTGACCGACGACGCGCTCGACGCGTTCCTGGCCGTCGGTTTCACCGAAGCGAACGCGCTCGAAGTGGTGCTGGGCGTGAGCCTCGCGACGCTGTGCAACTTCGCGAACAATCTGGCGCGCAACGAACTCAACCCCGAACTGGCGGCATACCGATGGGAACCCCGGACACAAGCCGCCTGACGGCGCCCGCGCTCGACGCATCGCTCGTCGACTGGCTCGACGCGAACGCCACGCAGCTCGACACGAGCGCCGCGTTGAAAGCGGAAATCGTGCCGCGCCTCGCGGACGCCGGACTGTTCCGGACCGGCGTGCCGGCGAGCCTCGGCGGCGCGGGCGGCACGACCGCGGACGCCATTGCCGGCATCGCCGCGGTGGCCGAGCATTCGCTGACCGCGGCCTTCGTGCTGTGGGGCCAGCGCAGCTTCATCGAATACCTGCTGCAAAGCCCGAATACCGCGCTGCGCGAGCGATGGCTGCCGGCGCTGCTCGACGGCCGTTGTGCCGGCGCCAGCGGCTTGTCGAATGCGATGAAATATCTGTCCGGCATCGAGTCGCTTCAGATCGACGCGACGCCGCACGCGGAACGCGCCGACGACTGGCGGATGACCGGCCGGATGGCGTGGGTGACGAACCTGCGCACCGAACGGTTCGTGGTGGCGGCAGCGGTGGCATTTGGCGATGGCCGGCCGTCCGCGATCGTCGCGATTCCGGATGACGCGCCCGGCCTGACTCGCAGCCCCGATCTCGACCTGATCGCGCTGCGCGGCAGCAACACCGCCGCGCTGCACCTCGACGCCGTACCGGGCGACGCCGCGTGGCTGATCCATCCGGACGCACAAACCTTCCTGTCCGCTGTGCGACCGGCATTCCTCGGCTTGCAGTGCGGGCTGTCGATCGGGCTCGCGCGGCGCTCGCTGGCCGAAGCGCGACGCGCGGCGGAAACGACGCGCGGCATTCTCGGCCCCGAAGTCGAATCCTGCGCGGCCGAACTGGCTGCCGCGTGTGCGCAACTGTCCACCGGCATCGCGGACGGCAGCCTGCGCCTGCATCCCGACCGCCTGTTCGAGTTGCGCATCGCGCTCGCGACGCACGTGGGCACGGCCGTGAACCTCGAACTCGAGGCGAGCGGCGGCCGCGGCTATCTGCGCGATGCGGGGCTCGGCTTCGAGCGACGCTGGCGCGAAGCGGCGTTCATTCCGATCGTCACGCCGAGCGTCGTGCAGTTGAAGGCGCAACTCGCCGCACGGACGCGGAGCATCGCCGCATGACGCGCCCGCTGCTGGACGCCCGCCATCTGACGTTCGGCTACGACGGCGAGCGGCGCAATACCGTGCTCGCCGATGTCTCGCTGTCGGTCGGGCGCGGCGAAATCGTCGCGCTGATCGGCCCGAGCGGCACCGGCAAGTCGAGCCTGCTGCGCGCACTGGCCGGGCTGGAGCGACCGCAATCCGGCACCGTGTCGATCGACGGTACGACGCTGCAGGGCCCGCACCCGAGGATCGCGATCGCGTTTCAGGACCCGTGCCTGCTGCCGTGGCTGTCGACCGAACGGAACGTCGCGTTCGGTCTCGCCTTCGAACATCAGGAGCGCCTCACGCGCGATCAGCAACGCGAACGCGTTCGCTCGGCGCTGCATGCGGTCGGGCTCGAAGCCGCCGCGTCGCTGCGCCCGGCCCAGCTTTCCGGCGGCATGGCGCAGCGCGCGGCGCTCGCCCGCGCGCTGGCGCGTCAACCGCACGCGCTGCTGCTCGACGAGCCGTTCTCGGCGCTCGACGAAGTCACGCGCGCCGCGATGCAGCAGTTGCTGGTGAACATCGTCGCGACGACGCGCTGCGCGACGGTGCTCGTGACCCACGATATCGACGAGGCGCTGCTAGTGGCCGATCGCATCGTGCTGCTCGGCACGCAGGGCCGCTTCATCGACGCGTGGCACGTCGATTATCCGCACCCGCGCGACGCGTTCGTCAGCGAACTCGGCACGATGCGCATCGACATCCTGAAGGCGTTGCAGGCCGGCATGAAGCGCCCGCACGCGTCCGAACTCCATCCCTTGAACTGACCTCCCTATCCATGTGCCAGATTCCGATGTCGCGCCGCGAATGGCTGAAGCTCGCGGCCCTGTTCACCGCGACGGGCGCCGCCCCGTTGCTGTCGATGGCAAATGCGCACGCCGCGGCCGAACCGGATGCGCCGGTTCGCATCGGCTACCTGCCGATCACCGACGCGGCCCCGCTGCTGGTCGCCCACAACAACGGCTATTTCGCATCCGAAGGGCTGACGGTCGAGCAACCGAAGCTGCTGCGCAGCTGGGCGCAGCTCGTCGAAGCGTTCTTGTCCGGCCAGGTCAACGTCGTGCACCTGCTGTCGCCGATGACGCTGTGGGCACGCTACGGCAGCCGCGCGCCGGCGAAGGTGGTCGCGTGGAACCACGTGAACGGCTCCGGGCTGACGGTCGCGCCCGACATCGATTCGCTGCGCGATCTCGGCGGCAAGACCGTCGCGATTCCATTCTGGTACTCGATTCACAACGTCGTACTGCAGGACCTGCTGCGCCAGCAGGGGCTTACGCCGGTGCTCAAGCGGCGCGGCACGCCCGCGGCGAACGAGGTCAACCTGGTCGTGATGGCGCCGTCGGACATGCTGCCCGCGCTCGCCGCGCGCCAGATCGCCGGGTACATCGTCGCGGAGCCGTTCAACGCGACCGCGGAATTGATGAAGATCGGCAAGATCCTGCGCTTCACCGGCGACGTGTGGAAGAACCATGCGTGCTGCGTCGTGTTCATGCACGAGAACGATCTGACGCAGCGCCCCGCGTGGTCGCAAAAGGTCGTCAACGCGATCGTGAAGGCGCAGCTCTGGGGGCGCGCGCATCCGCAGGAAACCGCGCAACTGCTGTCGAAGGACGGCACGCACCGCTATTCGCCGCATACACTCGCGTCGCTCGATCGCGTGCTGGTGCCGTCGGCGTCGCTGGCCGACACCTATCGGGCGAGCGGCGCGATCCGTCATGCCGACTGGCACGCGAAGCGGATCGACTTCCAGCCGTATCCGTTCCCGAGCTATACCGAGGCGCTGGTTCAGCGGCTGAAGCGGACGGTGGTCGACGGCGACAGCACCTTCCTCGCATCGCTCGACCCGGCGTTCGCGGCCCGCGATCTCGTCGACGACCGGTTCGTGCGCAAGAGCATCGACGCGGTCGGTGGCTTGGCCGCGTTCGGCCAATCGGGCGCGTTCCAGCGCGAGGAGATCATCGTTGTCTGACGCGCTCGCCACCCGTCGCTCGTCCGCACCCGACACGCGCCGGGCCGGCGGCGCCCGCTACCCGGCACGCGTTGCCGCGGGCTGGCTCGGCGTGGCCGGGCTCGTGGCGACGGTCGCCGTCTGGTGGGCCGCGATCCACCTGTTGACCGAGCCCGGCTCACTTGGCCGGCAGTTCGCGCCGGACAGCGCGTTCGCGAGCCTGCGCGCGCTGTGTGCGGACGATCAGCTGCTCGAACACGCGCTCGTCAGCCTGCGACGCATCGGCGTCGGGCTCGGCACGGCGCTGCTGATCGGCGTCCCGCTCGGCCTGTTGCTCGGCCGCGTGCGATGGGTCGAGCGGATGCTGTCGCCGACGTTCCAGTTCCTGCGCATGGTGTCACCGTTGTCGTGGATGCCGCTCGCGGTCATGTCGTTCGGCATCGGCGACCGCGCGATCTACTTCCTGCTCGGGTTCGCCGCGCTGTGGCCGGTGCTGATGAGCACGGCCGCCGGCGTCACGCAGATCGACCGGCGCTGGCTGCAGCTCGGCGCGAGCCTCGCGGCCACCCGCCGCGAGTTGCTGGTCCATATCGTGCTGCCCGCGATCGCGGGGCCGCTGCTCAACGGCATCCGGCTCGCGATCGGCATTCTGTGGATCGTGCTGGTGCCGGCCGAGATGCTCGGCGTCAATGCGGGCCTCGGCTACCTGATCCTCGATACGCGCGACCGGCTCGCGTATTCTGAACTGACGGCGGTGATCGTCGTGATCGGCGCGCTCGGCTTCACGCTCGACGGCATCGCGCGGGTGTTGACCCGCGCGCTGCTGGCGTCC
This sequence comes from Burkholderia sp. E168m15, assembly GCF_016586105.1. NCBI lineage: Bacteria > Pseudomonadati > Pseudomonadota > Betaproteobacteria > Burkholderiales > Burkholderiaceae > Burkholderia > Burkholderia sp. E168m15. Next base: position 19,062 of record NZ_BCPO01000204.1, on the reverse strand, counting down.
GACCGCTAGCACCGCCATGGAGACAGGCAGCGCTCGGGCGGACCGTTTGCCGTGGGCGGCTCAATTCCACGCATGCCGCGCCGGGCGGGCGCCGTTCAGGTAGTAGTTGCCGACGAGGTGATATTTCCAGCGCACCGGATCGTGCAGCGTATGCGTGCGCGCGTTGCGCCAATGCCGGTCGAGATTGTGCTCCGCGAGCGTCGACTGCGTGCCGGCCAGCTCGAACAGCTTCTCGCCGGCGAGCAGCGCGACCTCGGTCGTCAGCACCTTCGCTTCGCCGACCGCGACGGACGCCCGTGCGACGTCGTCCTCGGTCACGTCGCCCTTGGCCGTGATCTCGTCGAGCGTGCGCGCCGCACGTTCGAGCAACGCGTCGGCCGCATGCAGCTGGATGTGCAGGCGGCCGATTTCGCGAATCGTCAGCGGATCGTCGACCGCCCGCTCGACGCCGCTGTCGACCCACGGCCGCGTGCGGGTCCGCACGAACGCGAGCGTATCGTCGATGGCCGCCTTCGCGATGCCCGCGTCGATCGCCGCCTGGATGATCTGCGACAGCGGGCCGTTGAGCGTCGGCACGTCCGACACGCGCTGCGCGGGCAGCACGTGCGACGCCGGGATGCGCACCGCGTCGAGCACGACCGTGCCGCTCGCGGTCGTGCGCTGGCCGAATCCCGACCAGTCGTCGATCACGGTCAGCCCCGGCGTCGGTTGCGGCACGTACGCGAGCCAGGCCTGCTGCGCGTCGTCGAGCCCGAGCACCGGCACGTAATGCGCGAACAGCGCGCCGGTCGAGTAGAACTTCGTGCCGTCGACCACATAGTCGTCGCCGTCGCGGCGCACGCGCGTCTTCAGGTCGAGCACGTGCTTCGTGCCCTTCTCCGAGAACCCGTTGCCGAACCGCTTGCCGCTCAGCACTTCGGCGAAGAAATGACGCTTTTGCGCATCGGTGCCGACGAGCGTGATCACGTCGATCAGCCCGAAATGATTCTGCGGAAGCTGCCCGAGCGACGCATCGGCCGCGGCGATGATCTTGATCACCTCGGTGAGCGTCACGTGCGACACGCCTGCGCCGCCGTATGCCTTCGGCACCGTGATCGCCCACAGCCCCGATTGCGAAAACCATTCGATTTCCTCGCGCGGCAGGCGGCGATCGCGATCGCGCTCGGCAGCCCCTTGCGCGAGGCGTTGCGCCAGCGCATGCGCGACCGCGATCGCTTCCGCATCGTCCGCGATCACGCGGGCCACCTGCGGTCGTGCATCGGCCGGCCGCTCCTGAATCGTCGCGCTCGTGTCTGACATCGGGCTCTCCTGTCGAATGGCGAAAGCATTCAATCTAGCAGCGCCGCGCGGGCCGGAAAACCGAGCGATTCTCGGAACGATATTCCTTTGGAGAACAAACGACGTCGATCCCGACGCAGGTGAATCGGCGTTTCGACGTCGCAACGGATGCATGAACGTCGATGCGTCCCCGCGCGGTTGCGGACGCAGTCTCGGTCGCAGCGCTGTAATACGCAGCGACGATAACGATCCGAGAATCCGTTATTGGAACGCTCGCGTCGCGCTTCCTATACTGGGCTCCCGGCGCACGCCCTTCGAGGAAACCCGCATGACTTCGTCGCACGCAGCTCCCGACCTTTCCACCGGTACCGATTACGATGCGCTCGCGAGCCGGTTCCGGCCGATCTTCGAGCGTATCGCCGCCGGCACCGCCGAGCGCGAACGCAACCGTGAACTCCCGCACGAGGCGATCGGCTGGCTGAAGTCGGCCGGCTTCGGCGCAATCCGGCTGCCGGCGAGCGCCGGCGGCGCGGGCGCATCGCTGCCGCAGTTGTTCCGGCTGCTGACCGAGCTGGCCGCCGCCGATTCCAATTTGCCGCAGGCGCTGCGTGGGCATTTCGCGTTCGTCGAGGATTGGCTGAACGCGCCGGCCGGGCCGCAGCGCACGACCTGGTTCGACCGCTTCGCGAGCGGCCAGCTCGTCGGCAATGCGTGGTCGGAAGCCGGCGACGTGCCGCTCGGCCAGACCGTTACCAAGGTGTCGGAGCAGAACGGCCGGCTCGTGCTGAACGGCCGGAAGTTCTACAGCACCGGCAGCCTGTTCGCCGACTGGATCGACGTGTTCGCGCAGCGCGCGCACGACGGCAGCGACGTGATCGTCGCCGTCGCGACCGCGCAGCCGGGCGTGATCCGTGAGGACGACTGGGACGGCTTCGGCCAGACCACCACCGGCAGCGGCACGACGCGTTTCGAGAATGCGACGATCGACGCGGACAACGTGATCGATTTCGCGCGCCGCTTCAAGTACCAGACCGCGTTCTACCAGCTGTTCCACGTCGCGACGCTGGCCGGCATCGGCCACGCGATCGTGCGCGACGCGGGCGAGCTCGTGCGCAACCGCACGCGCGTGTACAGCCACGGCAATGCGCCGCGTGCGGGTGACGATGCGCAGCTGCAGCAGGTGATCGGCGAGATCGCGTCATGGGCGTACGCGGCCGACGCGCTCGCACTGCGTGCCGCACAGCCGCTTCAGCACGCGTACGAAGCGCGCTTCGGCGGCGACGAAGCGGCCGAGCAGGCCGCGAACGTCGCGGCCGAAATCGAATCCGCGCAGAGCCAGCTCGTCGTGTCCGAACTCGTGCTGCGCGCGGCGACGCGCCTGTTCGACGCGCTCGGCGCGTCGGCCACCCGCAGCACGACCGCGCTCGATCGCCACTGGCGCAACGCGCGCACGGTGTCGTCGCACAATCCGCTCGTGTACAAGGCGCGCATCGTCGGTGACTGGATCATCAACGGCCGCACGCCGCCGTTCGTCTGGCGCGTCGGCAACGGGGCGGACGCCAACGCGGGTGCCGGTGCGGGAACGGGGGCCGCGCAATGAGCAAGACGATCCGCTTCAACGCATTCGAGATGAACTGCGTGGGCCACCAGTCGCCCGGCCTGTGGGCGCATCCGCGCGACCGCTCGTGGCAGTACAAGGATCTCGACTACTGGACCGACCTCGCGCGCGTGCTCGAACGCGGGATCTTCGATGCGATCTTCATCGCGGACGTGATCGGCTACTACGACGTGTACAAGGGCAGCAACTATCACGCGCTGCACCAGGCCGCACAGATTCCCGTCAACGATCCGCTGCAACTGGCCGCGCCGATCGCGATGGCGACCGAGCATCTCGGCATCGGCATCACCGCGTCGACGACGTTCGAGCACCCGTACACGTTTGCCCGCCGGCTATCGACCGCCGACCATCACACGAAGGGCCGGCTCGCGTGGAACATCGTCACGTCGTATCTGGAGAGCGGCGCGAAGAACGTCGGCGATCACGGGCTGCGCACGCACGACGACCGCTATGCGGTCGCGGCCGAATACGTCGAGGTGCTGTACAAGCTGTTCGAAGGTAGCTGGGAGGATGGCGCGGTGGTGCGCGATCGCGACGGCCGCGTGTTCACGCATCCGGAGAAAGTGCACGAGATCGGCCACAAGGGCCGCTTCTTCGACGTGCCCGGCTATCACCTGTGCGAGCCGTCGCCGCAGCGCACGCCGGTGCTGTTCCAGGCCGGCGCGTCGGGCCCCGGCAAGGCGTTCGCCGCGCAGCACGCTGAATGCGTGTTCGTCGCCGCGCCGACCCGCGACCAGCTCGCGCGCTACGTGGCCGACGTGCGCGCACAGGCCGCGGCCGCCGGGCGCGACCCGGCGAAGGTGCTGATCTACAACCTCGTGACGGTGATCGTCGACGAGACCGACGAGAAGGCGCAAGCGAAGTTCGACGAGTATCGGCGCTACGTGTCGTACGACGGCTCGCTGGTGTTCATGTCCGGCTGGACCGGCATCGACTTCGGCCAGTACGCGCCGACCGATCCCGTCAGGCGTGTCGAAACGAACGCGATCGTGTCGGCGGTCGAACACCTGTCGGGCGGCGACACCGCGTGGACGATCGAGGCGCTGGCGGCCTGGGGCGGCATCGGCGGGATGGGCCCGGTGTTCGTCGGGTCGGCGTCGACCGTCGCGGACATCCTGCAGGAATGGGTGGCCGCGACCGACGTGGACGGCTTCAATCTCGCGTATGCGGTCGCGCATGAAACCTTCGAGGACGTCGTGCGCCATCTCGTGCCGGAGCTGCAGCGCCGCGGCGTGTATCCGACCGCGTATGCGCCGGGCACGCTGCGCGAAAAACTCTTCGGCGGCTCGGCGCGGCTGCCGGATGAGCATCCGGCCGCGCAGTTTCGCGATATCGAACAGGTCAAGCGCGCGGCCGAGCGGGAAGCGGTCAGCGCGTAGCGTCGGGCAACGTCGAAGCCGGTCTGTCCGCATTCATGCGACGGCCGGCTTCAGTACAAACGGCTTCGTGCAGTCTGACGAAGCCGTTTGTATTTGCCGGGAAACAACGAGCGCTTCGCGTCGACAGTTACGCCACGCTTTCGTCGTCGACGTCGTTCGCCGTCGGCTCATAGCGAATGATCAGCAGAAACACGATCGGCGTGACCGCACTGATCGCGACGACCCAGAACATGTCGGTGCCGAGACGCGCCTGCAGGATCGGCAGCACGAACAGCGCGAGCGCCTGGCCGATGCCGCACAGCGACCGCCCGAAGCCGACGCCGGTGCCGCGGATCGCGGCCGGATACGACAGCGTCGGATAGATCATCATCTGCGCGCCCGGCCCGAAACCTTCGGCGAACAGCCAGGTACCGAGCATCAGCAGCACGACGCCGACCGCCAATGCACCGTGCGGATGCCCCGCCAGCGCCAGCGCGACGAGCGCGACCGTTTGCAACGCAAACCCCGCGATCGCGACATGCCGTGACGGATAGCGATACGCGAGGCGCATGCCGAGCAAGCCGCCGGTGAACGCGAACAGCACGTTCAATGCGAGCGACGCCGCGATCGTCTCGAACACGCCCGCGCCGAGGAATTGCGACAGGATCGACGGCAGGAAGAACGCGATCGCCGTGTATTCGAACGGGATGCACAGGTTCATCACGCTGGCGACGATCGTGCGCCCCAGATACGGACGCTGGAACAGCACGCGAATCCGCACCGGCGGCGGGCTCGGTTCGCGCCGCGCATCGTCCGCTTCGTGCGCGTGAATGCCGTACGACTCGCGCAGGATGCGCGCTGCGTTGGCCAGGTCGCCCTGATTCGCGGCCCACAGCGGCGATTCGTTCATGAAGCGGTTGCGGAACAGGATGATGACGAGCGCCGGCACCGCGCCGAAGATCAGCGAGGCGCGCCACAGCCAGCCCGCATGCTCGGCCGGCAGCAGGAAATACAGGCCGAAGATCAGCAGGAAGCACACCGACGACGCGACGTACCACATCGGGCACCACGCGGCGAGCCGCGACGCCTTGTTGCCGCGGCCGTTGAACTTCGAGAATTCCGCGAGAAACGCCATCGCGACGGGCAGGTCGATGCCGACGCCGAGCCCCATCACGAAGCGGGCGCCGATCAGCACCCACACGTTCGGTGCGAGCCCGGCCGCGATCGCCGCGACCACGAAGAACAGCATGTCGGCCATGAACACCTGGTAGCGGCCGATCCGGTCGGTCAGCCAGCCGCCGATCAGGCTGCCGAAGATCGTGCCGATCATGATCGCCGAACCGACCAGCCCGGTCAGCGCGGGCGTCAGCCCGAATTCGCGCGCCACGTCGTCGATGCCGTACGACAGCGTCGTGAGGTCGTACGCATCGAGAAACACGCCGCCGAGCGCCAGCAGCACGATCATCCGTGCGTGGCTCACCGAACTGTCCACCGTATTGATCAGGCGCGCGACGTCGCTGGCCGAGCGGATGGGGGAAGAAACCGGCGTGACTGAGCCAAGATCGATCGAACTCATCGGATTCCTTAGTTTGATGCCGAATGCACGGCAAGGTGATCGTGAAGCCGGGGAACCGGTCAGGCGCCTTCGCGACCATCGCGGCGCCGAGCGCATGCGGCCCCGCTGCGGCCGGGTTCCGGCAGCGGAAATTCTGTTCCCTCGATCCGGCAATCCCAAGCGATATAAACCGATAAATTAATCGGCGTGCGTCATAAAGTTGCGCGGGCGGCGCTTAGCAGCCGCACGCATGTTCAAACGTGGATTTCTTCGTTAACGGATCGCTTGCGCTTCGTTACATTAGCCGGTCACCTGCCTGTTCGCGGCGCGTTGCCGCTCTTCCGGAGAATCCCCGATGAAGCCGTTCTGGTCCCGCGTGTGGCAATCCGCGGCCCTCGTCGTTGCCGCGCTTGCCGGCCTCATGTCCATGCAAGCGCAGGCGGCGACGCCTGCGGAAATCCGCGTCGACTACGCGTACTACTCGCCCGAGAGTCTCGTGATCCGCCACTTCGGCTGGCTCGACGATGCGTTCAAGGCCGACGGTACGTCGATTCGCTGGGTGCTGAGCCTCGGCAGCAACCGCGCGCTCGAATACCTGAACAGCGGCGCGGTCGATTTCGGCTCGGCCGCGGGGCTCGCGTCGGTGCTCGCCCGCGCGAACGGCAACCCGATCCACACGGTCTACGTGTTCTCGCGCCCCGAATGGACGGCGCTCGTGGTACGCAAGGATTCGCCGATCCGTTCGCTCGCCGATCTGAAGGGCAAGAAGATCGCCGCGACGCGCGGCACCGATCCGTTCCTGTTCACGCTGCGCGCGCTGCACACCGTTGGCCTGACGCGCGACGACGTCGAGATCGTCAACCTGCAGCATCCGGACGGCCGCACCGCGCTCGCGAACGGTCAGGTCGATGCGTGGGCCGGGCTCGATCCGCACATGGCCGCCGCCCAGCTCGACGATGGCGCGCGCCTGCTGTATCGCAACGTCGCGTTCAATACGTACGGGTTCCTGAATGTTCGCGACGCGTTCGCCAGCCAGTATCCGCAGGCGGTCGAGCGCGTGCTGAAGGTCTACGACCGCGCACGCCAGTGGATCGGCGCGCATCCGGCCGAAACCGCGCAGATCATTGCCGACGAATCGAAGGTGTCGCTGCCGGTCGCGAAGCTGCAGCTTCAGCGCAACGACTTCAGCGATCCGGTGCCGGGCGACACGCAGCGCGCGGCGCTGAAGGCCGCGGCGCCGGTGCTGACGGCCGAGCAGTTGACCAAACCGGGCGTCGATCCCGCGAAGATCGTCGATACGCTGATCGATCCGTCGTTCGCGCGCCCGATCGTCGCCGCGTCGCACTGAGACCGAGCGTGCCGCCGATGACGGACACCACCGCGCGCGGCGACGCGCTCGCGTCGCACCCGCCCGCTTCGCCGCCTCCTGGAGCCCGACGTGATCCGCTGCGCGCGTGGCGAATCGCTGGCCTCGCACTGCCGTTCGCCGCGCTCGTGCTGCTGGAGATCGTGGTGCGGCGCGGCTGGCTGCCCGATCATCTCGTGCCGGCGCCGAGCGAGATTCTCGATACGCTGGCGCGGATGGGCGTCATCCGGGTCGCACGTCACGTCGGCGCGAGCACGCTGCGCGTCGCGGCCGGGTTTGCGGCCGGCGCCGGGCTCGCGCTCGTCGTCGGCGCGGCGATGGGCCTGAGCCGCCGGATCGACGCGCTGTTCGAACCGACGTTCCAGGCACTGCGCGCGATTCCGTCGCTTGCGTGGGTGCCGGTGCTGCTGCTGTGGCTCGGCATCGATGAAGCACCGAAAATCACGCTGATCGCGATCGGCGCGTTCTTTCCGGTTCACCTCGCGGTGGTCGCCGGCATTCGCGACGTCGACCGCAAGCTCGTCGAGCTCGGCGCGGTGTACCGGCTCGGCCCGCTCGCGCTGTTCCGCCGCATCCTGCTGCCGGCCGCGCTGCCGCAGATCGTCACCGGCCTGCGCACCGGCCTCAGTCTCGCGTGGATGTTCATGGTCGCCGCGGAACTGATCGCGGCCACGCGCGGCCTCGGCTTCCTGCTGAGCGACGGTCGCGAAACCGGGCGGCCCGATCTCGTGTTCGGCGCGATCCTGCTGCTCGCGTTGCTCGGCAAGCTGACCGACGGCGCGATGCGCCGCATCGAGTCGCGCTGGCTCGGCTGGCGCGACGCGTTCGATGGCGCATCGCGCGAGGGCAGGAAATGAGCGCCTCCCCTTCCATCCGCCCGACAGCCGGCATCGCCCCGCCGCTGCTCGATCTGCGGATCGCCCGCAAGCTGTACGGCGATCGCACGATCCTTTCCGATATCGCGTTGCAGGTCGCACGCGGCGAAATCGTCTGCGTGGTCGGCCCGAGCGGCTGCGGCAAGAGCACGCTGCTGCGGATCGTCGCCGGCCTCGACCCGGATTTCCGCGGCAGCGTGACGCTCGACGGCAGCGCGCTGGCCGGGCCGTCCGCGCGCGTCGGCGTGATCTTTCAGGAGCCGCGGCTGCTGCCGTGGCTGTCGATCGCAGACAACGTCGGCTTCGCGTCCGGCGCGCGGGGCGGCCGCGACCCCAGCGTCGAGCGGTTGCTCGACGAGGTTGGGCTGGCCGGCGTCGCGCGGCAACTGCCGGCCACGTTGTCCGGCGGGATGGCGCAGCGCGCCGCGATCGCGCGCGGGCTGTTCGGCGAGCCGGATCTGCTGCTGCTCGACGAGCCGTTCAGCGCGGTCGACGCGATCACGCGGATGCGCTTGCAGACGCTGCTGCTCGACGTCGTCCACCGGCACCGGATGGCCGCGATCGTCGTCACGCACGATCTCGACGAGGCGCTGTATCTCGGCGATCGCGTGCTGATGCTCGCGCCGAACCCGGGCCGCGTCGACGACGAAATCCAGGTCGACGTCGCACGGCCGCGCGACCGGCGCGATCCGTCGCTGGCCGCGCAGCGCGCGCGGCTCATCGATGCGTTCCAGCGCTTTCACGATCGCGCGGCGGGCGACCCGGCAGGCATCCCGATCACGTCGGCCTGACCTCGCCACTTCACTGAGCAGCCGCCGACCGGACGAACGCGGCCAGATCGCGATTGAACCGTTCGGCTTCCTCGATGAACGGCGCGTGCCCGGATTCCGCGTACACCTTGCTGGCGATACGCGGATTCAGCTCAGCCGCGCGGGCCAGCGTCGCGTGCGTATCGACCAGCGCATCGCGACCGCCGTAGAGGAACAGCAACGGCACGCGCGCGTGGCCGAGCCCCGCGGCGGCGAATACCGACATCGTTGGAATGGCCTTTTGCATGTCCCACGACGCCATCGCGGCGTTCGCGAGCAAGCGCTCGAACGTGGCGGTGTCCGGCCGACGGTTGAAGCACAGGCCGACGAACGTGCGCTCGCCGTCGAGATGGGTTTTCAGATCCGGCACGTTCATGTCCCGATACACGTCCGGATGATCGACGATCTGGCCCGGCGCAAGCTCGACCACGCCGTCGACATACACGGCGCCCGCGATCGCGCGATCGCCGTACCTGGCGAGGTAGTTCGAGATCACCACGCCGCCGAGCGACCAGCCGACCACGACGGGTTTGCGCGCATGCGCGCCGTCGATGACCGCGGCGAGATCGTCGCCCCAGCGGGTTCCGTCGCGATACGGCTGCGCGCCGGACGGCTTGTCCGACAGCCCGTGGCCGCGCAGGTCGTACGTGATGATCCGGAAGCCGCGCAGTTCCGGGCTCTGGACTTGCGCGTCCCAGTTCAGGCGGCTGCCGAGCAGGCCGTGGATCAGGATGACCGGCACGCCGTCCGGGTCGCCGCTTTCCTGAACGGCCAGCTTCACGCCGTCCGTCGACGTCACGGTATAGGTCAGCGGCGCGGCGGCCGCATCGTACGCCAACGCGAACGGCGTCACCCACCAGATCACGGCGATCAGCCAGCGGATCAGCACTCGGGTAGTCATGGGTTCTTTCCTCCAGGCATGAACGGACGCTCAGTCTCAACCCTCACACTGATGTGAGAGTCAAGCGAATCGTGCTAACCTGCCCTTCATGAAAAATCCGCCTACCCAGCCGCTGCTGACCATCGGCAAACTCGCGCAGCTCACCGGCGCGAGCGTGCGCTCGATCCGGCACTACGACGAGCACGGCCTGCTCGCGTCGGTGCGCGCGGACAACGGCTATCGCCTGTTTCCCGACAAGGCTGTGACGCAGGTCAAGCAGATTCAGCGCATGATCGCGACCGGTTTCACCCTCGACGACATTCGCGGTTTTCCGGACTGCATGCTGCTGATCGAAGGTGCGCGTTCGTGCGATCAGATCACCGACGTCCAGCGCGAACGCCTCGAAGCGATCGACCGTCAGATCGCCGATCTCGAGAAGCGACGCGCAAGGCTCGTCAAAATGTTGCGGGATGGTGCGGTGCCGCCGCTCGATTGATCAGTGCGTCTTTCCCGCTACGGATGCGAGCCCATCCACGCGCATCGGGCACAATACGCGCCCTCACCTTTTTGCCCGTGGTCACACTCATGCGCGTCATCGTCGTCGGAACGAGCGGATCGGGAAAATCCACCTTCGCCAGCGCGCTGGCAACCGCCGCAGCGTGCCCATACATCGAACTCGATCGGCTCTACTGGGGCCCCGGCTGGACCGCCGTGCCGCCCGCGCAGTTCGAACATGCGGTGCTGGCGGCGACGACCGGCGACCGCTGGGTCGCCGACGGAAACTACAGCGCGGTGTGCGACGTGCTGTGGTCGCGGGCCACGCACGTCGTGTGGCTCAACTTCGGCCGATGGACGGTGTTTTCCCGTGTGCTGCGGCGCACGATCGGCCGCGGGCTCATGCGCACCCGGCTCTCTCACGGCAACCGGGAATCGCTGCGGATGGCGTTCTGTTCGCGCGACTCGGTGCTGCTGTGGTCGTACACGACGTTCACGAAAAACCGCGTCAAGTTCGCCGGCTTGCGCGACGACCCGAAATACGCGCATCTGCAATGGATGGAAATCACCGAGCCGTCGCATACCCGCGCAGTCATCGAGATGCTGGCCCGCACCGGCCTCTGCGACTGAACGCGGCACGACAACGGCCACCTCGCGTCAATCGTCGAAGGTACCCTGATATTCCGGCGCGGCATCCGCACGCGTATTCAGTTCGAACATCACGCCACCCGGCGCGCGGCAAAAGAAGCGCGAGCCGCGCCCGTTGTTGAACACGTCCGTCTCCATTGCAACGCCCTCTTCCTTGAAGCGCGCGAACAACGCGTGCACGGCATCGAGACTCGGCAGTTCGAAGCCGACGTGGAAATTGGTCGGCCATGCGGGCACGCCATCGCCGACGTGATCGATCACGACGTCGAAGCCCGGGCGCTTGAGAATCCAGGATTTGTCCCAGCTTCCCGCGATCGTGAAGCCGAGGTATCGCTCGAAGAATCGGGCCGTCGCCAGCGTATCGGCCGAGGGGAAGCTCAGGTGGTTGAGCTTCATCGTGGGTGTCGTTTCGGTCATGGTCATGGTCATGGTCGTGCTCTCCGATGCGGTGGTGGGCGGAGGCCCCATGCCGTGCCGCCCGAGGACTTCAGAATACGAGCGCGGGCTCACATTCAACAACTCGCATTGAACGTTGCGCCGGACGCGGGCGAAACCCTTGCGGGGCCGGTAGTCGAGCGATGAAGGCGATCTCGGCGGACGGCGCCACTCGCATTCGCGACAGGTGCCGTCGATGCGGGATGGCCGGTCAGATGAAGGCGCCAAACGACGACGGCCCGGGATTCGCAAACGAACCCCGGGCCACCGCTCGACCGCGGGTGCCGGGCATGACATGCATTGCCCGGCACCCGCGCATCGCTCAACGCTACGCGAGCTGCATCAGAACTGATAACCCGCGCCGACCACTGCGCCGAAGTCCGAGCGCGTGTTGCCCGTCACCGATGCCTTGACGACCCAGCGGTTGCTCTCCGTCACGTACGAGTAGCCGGCCGCGAAGCCTTGCTGGCCGTGATAGTTCGACGTCGCCGCCGACACCATCGAGCGCCCCGCGCCGGTCGGCTGCGGCAAGCCGGCCACCGCCATCGCCGACGCGACACCGCCGTACATGTCCTTCTTCAGGTCGTTGAACGAGTTGTACACCTGCCCGATGCGCTGGTCGGTATACCCCTTCGCCTGCGTCGACGCCGTCGCGAGGTTGTCGTTCAGCTGCTGCACGTTCACCGCGTCGGTCGGCGCCGTGCCGGCCGCGACGTTCGTGATCTGGCGCTCGCTGCCCTTCGCGCCGACCGAGAACGAGTTGTCGCGATCGGCGACGGAGCCCTGGCCAACGGCCACCGCATTCTTGCCGGTTGCGGTCGCCGTCGAGCCGATCGCCCCCGCATCGGCGCGCGCGATCCACGTGGTGTTCGCATCGGTCGCGGCCGCGCGGATCTTGTCGTTGGCCGCGACGTTCTGCAGCGCGGCGTTGAACTGGCCCACGTTGACCGCGTCGTTCGCGTTCACGCCCGCCGCGACGCCGGTCAGCACGCGGTCGCCCGCCGTACCGGAGAAGTTCACGCTGGTGCCGCCCGAATCCTTTCCGACCGTGATCGCGCCGTTCGGGTCCTGCTGCTGCACGAGGCCGGCCTTGCCGTTCGCGATGTTGGTCACGCTGCCTTGCAGGTTGGAAATGTCGGTGGTGTTCTTCGACACCTGCTGGTTGGTCGCATAGAGCTGCGAGCCATTCACCGCGTCGGTGCTGGTGGCGCTCAGCGTGCCGGCCTGCACGTTGGTGATGCGCGTGCCGCCCGCGCCGCCGAGCGTGATCGTGCTCTTCGAGCTGTCGTCGTACTGCACCGCGAGCGCGCCGAGCTGGTTCAGGTTCGACTGCACGTCCTTCAACTGCTTCACGTTCACCGCGTCGGTATCGCTGGTGCCCGCCGCGACGTTCTTCAGCACGACGGCCGAGGTGGCGTCGCCGCCGACGAGCGACACCGAATTCAGCCGGTTGCCGCTCGCGTCGACGTCGTACTTGACGACGTTCTTCACCGCTTCGCCGGCCTGGTTCGACACGTTGGTGATCTGCTGTTCGAGCGTGGTCTTCACGCCGGACAACTGGCCGCCGTTGACCGCATCCGTGCTGCCCGCGGCGACGTTGCCGTCGGCCACGTTGGTCAGCTTCGTCGGCGCACTGCCGCGCGCGGCGTTGAACGCGCCGAGCGTCGGGTCGAATTGCAGTGCATCCTGTTGCAGCCCGGCGATCGCCGCCGTGTTGCCCGCGATATTCGTTTCGGCATTGTCGATGCGCGTTTCGTGATTCGCGAGCGTCGTCGTGTTGCTGCCGACCCGGCCGTCGAGGTTCGTCAGCGCGTCGCCGACGTTGTTGAACGCACTGCCGCCGATCTTGTAGTTCGGTGCGCCGATCGAGCCGTCCGGGTTCGCCGTCGCGCCGCCGCCGAGCGCGGCCGCGGTGCCGTCGGTCGCGCGCCGCAGTTGCGCGCCGTTCACCGCGTCGGTACTGCCGGCCGCGACGTTGCCTGCCGCGACGTTGGTCACGCGCACCGGATTGCCGCCGTTGCCTGCACCGAGCGATACCTGCTGCTTGCTCGCATCGTCGTATTTCACGGCGAGCGCGTCGAGCTGGCTCGTGCCGTCGTGAATCGCCGCGTTCAATTGATCGACGTTGACCGCGTCGGTGCCGCTCTTGCCGGCCGCGACGTTGCTGATCAGCTGCGGGCCGTGGCCGCCGTGGCTCGCATCGTACGCGCCGAGGCCCGGGTTCCATTGCAGCGCGTCCTGCTGGAGCGCCGCGATGTTGCCGGTATTCGTCGTCACCTGGTTGCCGACGGTCGTGATCGACTGGTTGAGCGCGTCGGTCGCCTTGCCGAGCTGGCCGACGTTCACGGCATCGCCCGCCGCCACGCCATCCGCGACGTTGTGCAGGCCGACCGGCGCCGTTGCGCCCTTGCCGCCGAGCGTGACGCCGCCATGCGCATCGTCGTCGTACTGCACCGCATTCTTCGTCGCGTTGCCGATCTGGCTGGTGATCGACGTGCTCAGGTTGCCGAGCGTCGTGCTGAGGTTGTTCGTCACGCTCGTGCTGAGCGATGCAAGGCCGCCGTTCAACTGGCCGACGTTGACGGCGTCGTGCGCGTCCTTGCCGTCCGCGACGTTGTGCAGCGTCGTGCCGTTGGGGCCGGCGAACGTCACCGAGTCGAAGCCGCTCGCGCCGTCGTACTTGACGTTGCGCGTATCGGCCGCCTGCAGGCCGGCGATGTTCGAGGCCGCCGTGCTCAGCGAGCCGTTGATGCCGGTCACGCTGTTCTGCAGGTTCGTGATGTTCGACGCCGCCGTCGAAATGGACGTTTGCAGCGGCGTGAGGCTACCCTTCAACTGACCGACGTTGACCGCGTCGGTATCGGCCACGCCCGCTGCCACGCCGCCGATCGTCGTGCCGGCGGCGCCGTCGAGCGCGATCGCCGCATGCGAGTCGTCGGTGTATTTGACGACGTTCTTGGTGGCCGTGACGATGCTCGTGCTGAGGCTGTTGCCGACGCTGGTCACGCGCTGGTCGACGTTCGAGATCGTGGTTGACAGCGAATTGCCGACCGACGTCACGCGTGCATCGACGTTGCCGATGCCCGTGCTCAGCGTACTGTTCACGTTCTTCAGTTGCTGGACGTTGACGGCATCCGTATCGGCCGCGCCCGCCGCGACGTTCTTGAGCTGGCGTTCGCTGCCGAGCGCGCCGAACGACACCGCGCCGCCGACCGGTGCGGCCGTGCCGCCGAACACCGGCGTGCCGCCGTTGTTCGCGCCGACGCTGCCCGAGCCGATCGCCACCTGGTTGTTGTCGTTCGTCTGCGCGCCGGCGCCGATCGCCACCGACTGCGTGCCGCCGGCACGCGTCTGCGTCGCCGCGTCGTACGATGCGCCGGCCGATACGCCGTCGCTCGACGTCGGGTTCGCGCCGCCGATCGCGACCGAGCGGTCGCCGCTGGCGAGCGCCGAGTGGCCGAGCGCGATCGAACTCGTGCCGTGCGCATCCGCGACGTTGCCGAGCGCCATCGAGAAATCGCCGACCGCCGCCGACTGACGGCCGATTGCCAGCGCGGTATTACCCTGCGCGACCGCCACCGTGCCGATCGCGGTGGCCGAGTTCGCCAGCGCCTGCGAACCGACGCCGATCGCGATCGCGCCGCCGCTGCTGGTGCCGCCCTTGCTGCTCGCATTCGACTGGTCGCCGATCGCGATGCCGCTGGTGCCGGCCTTCGCATTGGTGCCCTGCGTCACGTTCGCGGTGCTGACCGCCACGTAACTGCCGTTCTTCGTTGCCACGCATAGCGGGTTGGTGCCGTCGATACACTGGCCGTTCAGCGCGTTGTCGGGGTTGCCGCGGTCGACGAAATTGTCCGCATGGGCGGCGCCGGCGATCAGCACACCCGCACCCGTGAACATCGCGGCGGCGAGCGCCGAAATCTGCTTCCTCTTCATGGTCTTCTGCTCCGTTGTGTAGCGTCTGGTTTGAATACGGACTACTTACTTTTATTGACAGCTTCGACTTCGATTACGGTTGAGACTTCTCTCGGAAGTGGATTCCACGGCCCGGACACAAGCCATGTCGAGACGACACGTATCGCGCACGCTCGTTTCGACAGGGCGTTCGAAAGCCCCGGGCATGTCGTCGGTTCGACGTCCCGTTCCGCTAATCCGGCTATTGCATTAGGAATACGTATTGATTCTTATGGACGAGTCTTCCCCCGGCTGAATCCGGAGATCCAACCCGTCGTCATGAACATCCCCGATTTGTCGTCGCGCCGACCGCGACCCACCACGCTTCTTTTATTTCATCCCCGGCAACCGGGTTCCATTTCCGTGCAGCAAGCATGTGCCTGGGCGAGCATCAATTGATGCGCAGGCCCCGGGTCTGAAAACGTCCGTCGCCGCTTTCGGCACTTCCGCTGCCCTGCTCCACCCGTCATTCAAAGTTCGGACGAATTATGAGACACGAGATTAAATTATTAAAGCCGACATTCTTTATAGATTGTAAAATCTAAAATATTCAACGACTTACGTAAAATATACTCATCTCGCAAACGATTTCGCACCCATGCCGTTATTCAAAATCTTTTACCGGTCGGATAAATACTTTGCCAAAGCGGATTCAATTAAAAAACTTTCCGAAAAAAGCGACCTCGAAACCGGCCGACTCGGCGCTTTTACGCCGGATATACGCGTAAACCACGAGCATTGACGCACATCGACGCTTCACGCTCCTGTCGCAAACCGCCATTTTCGATAATCGTGAAGGGTGAATCGTGCGAATAGGGCCGCCATGTCTGGCCGGATTCGAAATATGCTCCTACAATTCCGCTCGCACCGATTCCGGCAGTCGCGATCATTTCCACGCGAGCACGGCAATCCCTCGCGTGTCGACTGGCTTGGCGATCAAAACAACGAACGCCGTGCGATGCGCCGAGCGATTGCCTGCCGCGCGGTTCCGCCCTGTACGGATTCGATGCGAGCATGCGATGCAATGGATGCATCGCCACAGAGCGGCTTCCGACGTTTCCTCCGCACCGGGCAGGCCACCCGCGGAAACGCAGTCAACCGCCTTTTCACAACAGGTGCACGATGTCTTCATCGATCTCCGCATTGAGCGACGCGCATATCCTGATCGTCGACGATCAACCCGACCAGCTAAGGTTGCTGATCGACATCCTGCGCAGCACGGGATGCCGGATCAGCATCGCATTCGACGGCACGCAAGCGTGCCAGCGCGCGCAGGCACTGATGCCCGACCTGATCCTGATGGACGTGCGCATGCCGCGCATGGACGGCTTCACCGCATGCCGTCTGCTCGCCGCCGATCCGCTGACGTGCGCGATCCCGGTCATCTTCCTGACCGTGGCCGACGCATTGCACGAGCGGCTCGAAGGGCTCGAGATCGGCGGCGTCGACTATGTGGTGAAACCGTTCGAGCCGGCGGAAGTGATCGCGCGGATTCGCGTGCAGCTCTCGCGCACGAAACGCGAACGGCCGGCCGCGGCGCAACAGGTGCAAGGGCCGTCCGCGGGCGGCAAGGAGGACGACATCATCGTTCGCGCGGCGATCCGCCACTTGTCGCGCACGCTGAACGATCCGCCGACGGTGGAAGAACTGGCGCGTGCGGTCGGCACGCACGAAAAACGCTTGTCGCGTGCGTTTCGCGACAATCTCGGCCAGACGGTGTTCGAGTATCTCCGCTACGAGCGGCTGCGAATCGCGCAGGATCTGCTGGATTCCACCTCGCTCAGCATCGCCAGCATCGCGAAGGAAATCGGCTTTTCCACGCCGGCCAATTTCGCGACCGCCTTTCGCGAACGGTTCGGCATCACACCGACCGAATGGCGCCGCCAGGGCCACGCGGGTGCGCGCGCCGCGGCCCGGCAGCCGCAACGCCGCGCGTAGGCCGATGCAACGCGAGGGCGCTTACCAGTTGTATTTCGCGCTGGCCAGCACGGTCCGCTCGTTGCCGAACACGCACACCGCGTACGACTGGCAGCCGCTCACATAGCGCCGGTCGAACAGGTTCGCGACGTTCACCGCGAAACGCCAGCGCGGCAGGTCGTAATGGATCGCGAGGTCGTAAAGCGTCGCGCTCGGCACCGTCAGCGAATTGTCGGGCGCGCCCGCCGACGCGCTCTGGTAGCGCACGCCACCGCCGACGCCGAGGCCCGCCAGCGCGCCCGTATGCCAGGTCCAGTCGGCCCACATCGACGCCATCTGCCGCGGCAGCGGCACGGACACTGGCCAGTGATTCAGCGATACGTCGTTCGCCTGCACGTTCTTGACGTCCTGATACGCATACGACGCGACGATCGACAGCCCGTGCGTCACCTTGCCGACCGCGCTCAGCTCGATGCCGCGCGAGCGCACCTTGCCGGTCTGTACCGACGTCGTGGCGGTCGGGTCGAGATTGACCGGCGTCGGCGTCACGACGTTGGTCTGGTCGATCTGATACACGGCCGCGTTCAGCATCAGGTTCCGGCCGGCCGGCTGCCAGCGCAGCCCGGCCTCCGTCTGCGTGCCGCGGGTCGGTTTCGGCAAGCCGCCGCCGAACATCCGCACGCCGATGACGGGATCGAACGACGTCGAATAGCTGACGTAAGGCGACAATCCGGCGTCGCCGCGATAGGTGAGCCCGACCCGCCCGGAGAATGCACTGACGTCCTGCTGCGCATGCGTGCCGGCGGTGCGGTCGTCGAAGCGCGCATTCACGACATCCTCGCGGCCGCCGAGCGTCAGCGTCCAGCGCTGCCAGCGGATCTGGTCCTGCGCGTACACGCCGACACCGTTCATCGCGGTGTACTGATCGACGTGGCCGAGCGACGTCGGGCCGGAGAAGATCGCGGCCGTCACGGGCCGATAGACGGGGTGGTACAGGTCGAGCGACGGCGCGAGCGCGAGCCATACGCTGTTGGTCGTCGTCTGCCGGTCGAACTGCACGCCGAACAGCAGCGTGTGTTCGAGCGACCCCGTGCCGAAGCGCGCCTGCGCGTGGTTGTCGATGTCGAACCGGCTGTAGTTGAGCTGGAACAGCCCCGCGAAACGCATCATGTTCGTCGTGCTGCGGGGCGCGAGGCCGTTGCCGAACACCGTCGCATCGTCGAGCGACAGGTGCGACCAGCGCACGTCCTGGTGCAACGACCAGATCGCATTCACGCGGTGTTCCAGCGCGTAACCGAGCGACCATTGCTTCTTGCGATAGTCGTTGAACGACGGGTCGCCCATGTAGAGGTCCTGCGACAGGCGGCCGTTCGGGTTCGGCAGCACCGTGCCCGATGCGGGCAGGAAGTTCGACGAGATGTCGCCGCTGTCCTGCAGGAACGTCGCGGAAAGCGTCAGCGACGTGTCGGCGTTCGGCCGCCACCGGAACGACGGCGCGAGCGCGACGCGGCGGTCGCCGTTCGGGCCGGTCACCGCGTTGCCGTCGCGCGCGATGCCGACGAATCGGTAGGCATACTTTCCATCCGGATCAAGCCTGTCGCCGACGTCGAGCATGGCTTGCTTGCGCGCATCGTTGCCGATCTGCACGCCGGCTTCGCGCACGCGCTCGCCGTCGGCGAGTTTCGTATGTGCATCGACGATCGCACCCGGCTCGCCCGCGCCGTACAGCACCGACGTCGGCCCTCGCAGCACCGCGATCGAGTCGATCGTGTACGGATCGACGCGCCAGTTCGCGATCACGGCCGTGTTCGGCGCCGGCAGGCCGTCGACGTACAGCGTCGGCGTGAAGCCGCGCAGCGCCGCATACCAGTCGG